>DNNX01000043.1 GCA_003497445.1 Acholeplasmataceae bacterium
TGATAGGTGCACTATTCATGAGAAAAGCATTGAAAAACTTGAAACAATCTTTAGATGCTTCTGAGATTGGTGGTGCATTACTTATGGGATTTGACCATATCGTGATAAAAGCACATGGATCTTCTGATGGATTTGCTTTTAAAAATGCCATTCGACAAGCCAAAGAAATGGCAGAAGCAAACGTTATTCAAAAAGTGAAAGATGCCCTAGAGGCATATCAAGAAAAGGCATGAAAACACTATTTAAAAGATTAAACATAGAACCTAATAACGTTGAACTGTACGAACGGGCACTCACACATGCATCCTATGCTAATGAGCATCAAACACTAAAAAATGAACGCTTAGAGTTTTTAGGAGATGCCGTATTGGGGCTTCTAATGACACATTATTTATTTGATCATATGAATGAAGATGAAGGTGAAATGTCTAAACGCAAAGCACAATCTGTTTCTGAAGAAGCACTAATATTATATGCGGGGTATATTGATTTAAAATCTTATTTGCGTTTAGGAAAAGGCGAAATGCAAAAAGGGGCGAATCAATCAATGATTGCAGATGCTTTTGAAGCATTACTTGCAGCGATATATTTGGATTTAGGATTTGAAAAAGTAAAACAAGTATTTGCTCAAATTGTAATTCCACACTTAAAAGAAACATACGGTATGAAAGATTATAAATCCACACTTCAAGAATTTATTCAAAGTGGTGACAAAAGAAATATTAGTTACCATGTTTTAGAAGAATCAGGACCTGCGCACAACAAACATTTTAAAATAGTTGTGAAGCTTGATAAGCAAATTATTCTGGGCCAAGGAGAAGGTTCAACGAAAAAAGAAGCAGAACAACATGCAGCTAAAGATGCATTAGAAAAAGGAAATTATGAAACTAAAAAAAATGGTTGAACGACAATTTGTTCAACCTGAATCCCTCATTTTCCAACACCATAAAGCACTTCAAATTACATCAGATGAGATGATGGTTCTTTTTGCATTGATCGATATTTCCAAAAAAAGAAATACATTTACGATGCAAGCCATTTCGAAAAGAGTGAGTTTAGTACATCAAGATTTAGGTATGATAATTGATGGACTTATAGATAAATCTTATGTATTTACGTATTTAGATGAAACGACACAAACAAAAGCAAAAGAACTTTTTCATTTGGATGGGTTATATTCTAAACTTGAAGAATTGATAGATGCTCAAGATGAACATAAATCAAAACCAAGTGATGATCAATTGAAAACCATCATTCAACTATTGGAATCTTATTTAAAAAGATTACTTACTTCAAAAGAATTGCAGGAAATAAGACATTTTATGGATACCCAACGTGTATCTACGGATATGATAATAGATAGCATACATCAATTGAAGGAACGTGCAACCATTAAAAATATAGAAAAAATGGTCATACTATCAAAGAATATACCGAAAGTTGTTGTTGATGAAAAAGTGGATCAAGCATTGGATCATTTATTTAAGGCAATTAAATGAATAAACTCAATGTCATTTTAAACACCCTTAATGATATGTATCCTGATGCGCATGTTGAACTCACCCATCAAAGTCATTTTCAATTACTTGTTGCGGTTGTATTAAGTGCTCAAACAACAGATAAGGCTGTTAATAAGGTGACACCTAAGTTATTTGAAGTATTTCCAGATGCAAATGCTTTATCCAAAGCTTCAATTCAAGATGTGATACCACTAATAAAAACGATTGGTTTATATCAAAATAAAGCAAAAAACATTATCTTACTATCTCAACAACTTATGACCCTTTATAAAGGTATTGTTCCAAGTGATAGAGCATCTCTTGAAGCATTACCAGGTGTTGGTAGAAAAACAGCAAATGTTGTTTTAAGCAATGCATTTAATATACCTGCGTTTGCAGTAGATACACATGTTGAGCGTGTCTCCAAACGATTAAGACTTGCTAGAAAAAATGATTCTGTGCTTGTTGTTGAACAAAAATTAATGAAAAAAATTCCTAAAAAACATTGGACAAAGCTTCATCATCAACTCATTTTTTTTGGACGTTATCATTGCACAGCAAAACAACCAAATTGCAATGATTGTCCCTTATTTGATATGTGTGTCTATCCTTTAAAACATAAAAAATAATTTTTGAAAAAAAATAAATGGATTTTCATTTGACACCCTTTATACAATATAGCTAAAAAATAAAGGAGTGTTGACGATTGAAGGACAATTATATGAGACTCAAACAATTAATTAAATTAGGAAAAGGATTATATCATTATATCCTAATCGCAATCGTCTTATTAATATTTAGTAGAATCACCTATTCAATGATTCCTCTTTTTACGCAATATGTGTTAAAGAGATTACTTGAACAACCCGGTATTGGAACAACACTAGACGTTTATAACCAAGTTAATTTGCCTGCATTTTTTATCAGGCTTTTTGAATCTGCACCTTCGTTTTTAGACGAAATTATATACGTTGCGGGTGTTTTAATAAGCTTACAAATCATACGTTTTTTATTTCGTTTTATTGAACTTTCAATACGCGGTTTCGTGAGACATTCGATGGGACAGAATCTTCGGTTAAACATGTATGAACATATTCAAAAGTTATCTTATAAGTTTCACAATAACACAGATTCTGGAGATTTAATTCAACGCTCAACTTCCGATATTGAAACATCTGTGAACTTTTTATCAAGAACGTTAATGGATATTATATTTCTAGCATCAACACTTGTATTTGGCGCGTATCAATTATATTTTTTAAACCCATTATTAACAGTCATCTTATTATCCATCATTCCCTTTGTTGGGGTTGCATCGATCATTTATTTTAGAAAAAACGACAAGATGTATCATGATGTTGAAGAAGCAGAATCTAAAATGATGACAGTGATTCAAGAAAATCTATCAAGTGCTCGTATTGTGCGTGCATTTGGAAATGAAGCCTATGAAATTGAAAAATTACGTATAAAAAATGATCACCACAGACACATGCGATTGCGTACTGGCAAAATCGTTTCAAAGTTTTGGGGAACCATGGATTTTATGGGTATTTCACAGTATGTACTCGTGATTGTTTTAGGGATTTATTTTATGAACCAAAATCAAATGGATGCAGCCCAAATTGCTGCTGCATTGGGATTGGTGGGAATGTTAATTTGGCCAATCAGAGGGTTAGGTCATATTTTAAATGATTATGCAAAAGCACTTGCTGCATCCAAACGTATTTATGATATTTTAAATTTAGAAACCGAATATGAGAAAAACGGAACATTGACACCTGAGATCAAAGGGCATATTGTTTTTGAAAATGTTACATTTAAATTTGATGATACTGAAAATAAGCTGTTTAAAAATTTAAGTTTTGAAATATTACCTGGTGAGACCGTAGCATTTATAGGTCGAACAGGTAGTGGGAAATCTACGTTGATGAATATGCTTATGCGGATGTATGAATATCATGATGGTCATATTTATGTAGATGGTGTTGAATTAAGAGACATCGAGAAAAATTATTTGCGTGCACATTTAGGTGTTGTCTTACAAGAACCATTTTTATTTTCAAAAACAGTGTATGATAATATCGCCATTGCAAATAGAAAAGCAGACCGATCTAAAATATTGATGGCAGCACAAGCAGCATCATTAGAAAAAGATATTAAAACCTTCCATCAAGGCTATGATACTGTTGTTGGAGAAAAAGGAACAACACTTTCTGGTGGACAAAAACAACGTGTTGCCATAGCTCGTTCTTTGATTACAGAGCCTAAGGTATTATTAGCCGATGAGCCAACGGGAGCGTTGGACTCTAATACTTCAAAAGAAGTTATGCGACTCATTCAAGAAATAAACAATAAAGGAAAAACTATTCTTGTAGTAACTCACGAAACAGATATTGCCAATATGTGTAAACG
>DNNX01000064.1 GCA_003497445.1 Acholeplasmataceae bacterium
AAAAAAGATACAAAGCAATTATATAAATACTATATCGAAACCTACCAACAAAAAATCACAATTTTTAAAAAAAGAAACGATGTAAAAAAGTACTTACAATCGATCGATTACCAAGGGCCACTTGGTTATACGGGGTAACACATGCAAAAGGTTAGAGTAAGATATGCACCAAGTCCAACTGGATTGTTGCATATTGGAAACGCAAGAAGTGCATTATTTAACTATTTATACGCCAAACATTTTGATGGTGATTTTATTGTTAGAATAGAAGATACCGATATGAATCGAAATGTTGAAGGTGGTGAACAATCTCAATTGGAACTTCTTGAGTGGCTTGGCATATATATTGATGAGTCTCCGATACATGGCGGTGCTTATGGGCCTTACCGTCAGCTTGAAAGACTGGATTTATATACAAAATATGCAACACAATTACTTAGTGAAGGAATGGCATACAAAGAAGATAATGGTGCCATTCGCTTTAAAGTTCCAAAAGGTAAAACATATGTGTTTGATGATCTTGTGAGAGGACAACTTTCATTTAAGAGTGAAGATGTTGAAGACTGGATTATGGTCAAAGAAAACGGGATCCCTACTTATAACTTTGCGGTTGTTATTGATGATCATCATATGGAAATTAGTCATGTATTTAGAGGTGAAGAGCATATCACTAATACGCCAAAACAACTCATGGTATATGAAGCATTAGAATTTGATGCACCGAAGTTTGGACACATGACAATTATTGTGAATGAACAAAAGAAAAAACTGTCAAAACGTGATCAAAATGTGATGCAATTTATTTCAGAATATAAAGCATCAGGATATTTACCAGAAGCAATGTTTAATTTCATTGCATTGCTCGGGTGGTCACCACCAATTGATCAAGAAATTTTAACCAAACAACAATTTATTGACTATTTTGATGGGACAAGATTTGTAAAAGCCCCTTCGATGTTTGATAGAGATAAACTAAAATTTATCAATAGTAAATATATCAAATCATTGAGCGTTGAAGCGTTGAGTCAGTTCATAAAACCCTATTTGATTGCACATCAAATAGAGATCAAAAATGATACTTGGTTACAACAATTAACTTCTGTCTTTCAAGAAAGACTGCATTTTATTGAAGAGATTGTGACGTTATATCAAAACTTTTTGAATCAATCATTTGAATTAAATGAAGACATGGTGTCATTTTTAAAAGAGCATCAACTTCAAAAGCTTATTGAAACATTTGAATTAAAAATAAAAACCATTGATTGGTCTCCTGAAGCGATACAGCAATCGATGAAAGATATATCTGTATCATTAGGCATAAAAGGAAAACCTCTCTTTATGGGATTACGTATTGCAACAACAGCAGAATTACACGGCCCTAGCTTACCGAATATGCTCGCATTACTTCCAAAAGAGACAGTCATATCAAGATTACAATATACTTTAAAATTATGGTGAGGATACATACAATGAAAAAAATATTATTAATGATGTCAGTTTTTGCATTTGGTTTTACACTTCAAGCATGTAATGATGCAAACACAAACATATCCGCAACAATTGAAATTAATGAAGAAGGCATTCAAATCAATCAAGCAACATTCAATGTGATGGTGTTAGACCCTGATTTTGAAATCACTGGGAATGTGTATATTTATTTATCCAATAGTTTAGTCACAGTCGATACTAAAACATACAGTTCAGTAGACAGTATCAGTGTTGTACAATTTTCAAATTTAACTTCCGAAACTGAGTATACGATGGAAATTCAAGCAACAGTTGGACGTGAAACATTGACCATTGAAACGTATACGTTTATGACGCTTGCTCAATCGAGTTTAGATATTGAAACACCTGAAGATTTTCTTGCAATGTCTAATAACAGAAGTGGAAATTATGTCCTCAAAAATGATATCGATTTCTCAGGTGTGGAATTTGTTACACCATTCACATCTTCATTTATTGGGTCATTCGAGGGTAATGGGTTCACCTTATATAACATTACCATTACCGAGTCAAGATTATATAATGGTGTCTTTGGATATATTTCTTCAGGAAAAGTAAATAATGTGGTGATTGATAACTTGCAAATAGGGACTGCTGATACGCCTATTCAAACATCTTCTTCAACTAAGACTGGATTTTTAACTGGGTATCAAGCTAGTAGTTTATCTGTGATTGAGAATGTCACCATAAAAAATTCAAATATTTATTTAGAATCTGCATCTTCAACATATGTATATGTTGGTGGTATTGCTGGAGAGGCACGTGGACGTATTGAAAATGTCACGATAGAAAATAGTGCCATTACACTCATGTCAACATCCAATGCAATTGTAAGACTAGGTGGTGGTATTGGATATGGTTATGAATCTTTAGTTTCCTCTAAATTAAACATTCATGTAGATCTAACATATTCACTTGAAGCAGAGATTTCTACAAGATCTGATAGAGATTTCTCGATGTATGTGGGTGGACTTATTGGTGATGTAGATCCACAAGCAACCCAAGCAGGTTTATTAACTGAAATGATTTATACTGGTAACATCGTATTATCAAGTATTGACTATAATACAAATGAAAACGACACATCGAATTATTCTTTGTATGTGGGTGGCGCATTTGGTGTGATTAACAGAGGATTTGATGATATGTATGTTGATGCAAATATCTCATTAATCATCGATCCAATTGATGTTGAAAACAATGTGACGCAAACGCTTAGATTTGGCGGTTTTGCAGGGCTTGTGAATGCGTATCATGAAGCTTCACACGTTGTCTTAGAAGGTGGCACCATGACACTTACATTTGATCAAGAAAATACCCAGTCAAGAATTGCGCCATTTATTGGATTATCTAGACTAGTTGTCATCGAAGGATATATATTAAATGCCATAACTTTTGAGGGTGTTGACATAGATGCTTCAAAAGATTTAACTGGACTCAATTCAATTCAAAACTTTTTTGAATCTGAATTTATGAATGCACAACTTAACGCATCATAATGAATCACAAGTTAAAGGTTTATAATACATTAACAAAATCAATTGAAACATTTGTGCCTGTTAAAGATGGGCATGTTTCAATGTATGTATGCGGACCTACAGTGTATAATGATATACACATTGGGAATGGAAGACCTGTCATTTTCTTTGACGTTGTGAGACGCTTTTTATCAGAACTTGGATACCAAGTAACCTATGCATCAAACATCACAGATATAGATGATAAGATTATCGAAAAAGCGAAACAAGAAGGTATGTCTGAATCTCAATTATCCACAAAATATTATGAAGCGTTTCAAACAATGGTAAAAGCTTTAGGAAGCGACTTACCTGATATTGTTCCGAAAGCAACGGACTATGTTCAACACATGATTTCATATATTGAGGCATTGATTGAAAAAGGATATGCTTATGAAACAACATTGGGTGTGTATTTTAGAGTTCATATGATTGATACGTATGGGTCTTTAAGTCATCAAAACAGAGATGCACTAGAACAAGCTGTAAGAATTGATTTGGATCCTGATAAAGAACATCCAAATGATTTTTCAATTTGGAAAAAGTCAACAGAGGGTTTGCATTATGCATCTCCATGGGGAAATGGTAGACCAGGATGGCATACAGAATGTGCTGTGATGAATCATGAATTGTTCGAGGGGATGATTGATATTCATGGTGGTGGCAGTGATTTGATGTTTCCACATCATGAAAATGAACGTGCACAGGCTATCGCATTGGATCATCACGGATTGGCAAAATACTGGATGCACAACGCAAGACTCGATGTCGATCAACAAAAAATGAGTAAATCTCTGGGCAATGTTGTTTTAGTCAAAGACTTAATTGATATCGAAAAGCAAGCATTTAGACTTTTAATTCTAGCACATCACTACAGACAACCGATTCAGTATTCTCAAGTTTTATTAGAACAATATATGAAGCATTATGTTGCTTTAAGTAAGAAAATAAGATATACAGTGTTAGAACTGAAAGCTTTAGAAGTATCATCGAATCAAATAGATAGTGCATTCAAAGAAGATATCATTTCTGCAATGTGTGATGACTTTCATACACCAACGGTTGTTACAAAAATATTTGAATTACAAAA
>DNNX01000111.1 GCA_003497445.1 Acholeplasmataceae bacterium
ATAAAGTCTGATGAAACTGAATCATCTGCTAACCATGGATTTAATGTTGTTGGGTTTGTTGAGAATGAAGAACGCCAAGTATATTCACCTGCGTTACCCATTTGACCAGGCAACATTTCAACAGTTGAGTCATCTGCTGTTAATTGCGAGAATGCAGTACCAAATCCTAAAACACCGTTAAATTCTTCAGAAAATAACTGTACACGGTTTGAAAACATTACTCGTGATGCGCTTCTATAAAGAGGAACACCCGCAATAACATTTTCTAGTAAGTAAGATTCTGCAGCAGCAAATAGTTTATCTTTTTGTTCACCATCAAGAAGTGATAAATTGACACCTTCTTGGTAGTCAGCTAATGGATAATCTTCTGGAGCTGGAGGATTAACTGTCACAGAACGTGATGCAGTTGCAACATTTCCTGCACTATCCTCTACAGAGTATGATACTGAATAAGTACCAGCGGTTAGATTATCTACTGTATTTTCAGTCACTTCAATCGCAGCAGTTAAGTCGCCATCTACAACGTCAGTTGCAGTAACGCCTGCTAAAGGATCGAATTCATCAAATACAGCAATTGATGCATTACCTACTCCAGCGAACACCGGAGGAAGGTCTTCTTCGCCACACGCCGCTAATAAGACGGTTGCGAATAATAACATGAATAATCCTAATAATTTTTTAGAAATTTTCATTCATTAAATCTCCTTTATATTAATATTTATAAATCATTATACCAAAAAATACATTTTTTCAATCTTTTTACATATTTTAATTGATTTGAAAACGTTTTCTATCGTGTTTTAAGTCTAATCGTACTCTATTCACGCTTTATTCAAAGGCAGTTAGTAAGACAGCTTCGTCATAAATTTCTTCAATAGATATAACAATATCTGGTACAATACCAAATTCATTATTTTCATAAACATATGGATCTTCTTCCGTTCCACTTCCTGTTCTTACGGCACCAACACTATTAGAACTCATTGTAAATGATGTACCACTTGGAAGTAAGATGGGTGTAATTGATGACGCTCCACCACCAGATCTAAGACCAATAATTGGACCTAAATCATTCATCTTAAATATTGTTGCCAGTGAGTTTGCAGCACTAAATGTTAATGGTGAAGTAAGTAATGCCCAATTTAAATTGTCATATACTGGCACACCATCGATGTAAACATAACTGCTTGATGCACCACCTGTATTACCACTAATTCTTGCTGTCATAAATGGTTCACTAGTAATGAATCCAACAACACGATATAACGCACCGACATTTCCTCCAGTGTTCCAACTTAAGTCTAACATGGCATTAACTAGATTTGGTGCTTCAGCTGTCACACGTTCCATGACCATTTCTAAATAAACTGCACTATCCCCCTCGATCATGGCTTCAATATCAACTTCAAATGGCCATTCTGCAGCATATGAAGTAGGCAATTGATTGGCAATACCGACATAAAATAACGAATTATCTTCATCAAACGCTAATTGAACCATGTATGATACATCCCCTACAGTAATACTGTAGTATCCATCTTTTTTCGATTGATTGACAGTCTCTTCAACAACTTTAATAAAACCTGCAGTTTCTAATGCTGCACCATATGTAGTAACATAGTTTGCATCTAATCCTTTCACTAACATCGACACTTGACGTTCATTATTATCCGATTGATTATAATAAAAGATTTTCGTAGATCCTATGATATCTGGAAATAGATTTATATTTTCAGTACGAAGCATATCAGATACAATCGAATGATCAAATGCTGCAGATTCTTCGATATCTGATGTTCTAAATCCATTGAGAGTAATGACAACACTTGTTTTCGCGTCATCTAAGAACCAATAATCAGGTCTTAAGCCAGAGTACGCATTCCAAGAACCATCTGTAGATTCTCCCCATTTCTGACCTATCGCATCGTCAACATCTATATAACCATCATAATACCAATTTTGGAATCGAGAGCCGTAAACACTAAGTGTATTGACTGCGGGGCCATCATCACTTACTTCATTAAAATATCCTGGATAACCGTATGATGTATGTGGTTCATCTATGTCTTTTAACAACAATTCTCTTAATGCCAATTCAAAGGTTGCTGGGTCAGATGATAATAATCTAGAACCTAGCGGATACATAAGCTCATAAAAAGATTCAATTTCAAGTAAATCCTTTAAACCATAAAAATAATCTAAATTAAACGCTAAAACATTAAAGTTATGAATCGCTAAATCATGTGGAAAATCTTTTCCATTCATGTTAGAGGTTTTCATGTTTTTATATTCATCACTATCGTCAGCTGGTGTTCCATAGATACCATATAATTTTTGATTATTATAATAAACGTTATAATAACTTGATCCAGCAAATAATTGGTTCACTGTATAATAAGGAACAACGATTTCACCTTCATAGACTACGATATCTAGATTATACTTTGTTAAATCGTAGATAACATCACTACCCTCATAATAATGAGCATTCGGATTGTCGTAATCATATTCAATGTGACGACCATAATTTGTTTCAGTTGAATAAATATATGCCCAGTAAAAACCAGGATCATTGGTAGAAATTGTGTTTGCATCTGCATCGATAATAAGTTCTAAGTCATATGACTCATCTTCGTCTTCATCATAATACACATAAAACATCGTGAGAACACTACCTTCAGTTGTGACGGTAATGTCAACTTCTGGATCAACAAATCCTTCGAGCAAGTCAAAGAAATCTAAAACTTTGACATATGGAACATATCCATCTTCTTCAAAATACAATGTTAGATTCCCATCAGCAACATCATATTCTGTTGTTGTGTTTTCAAAAGGTACTGAACGTGAAGTTGCAATCACAACTGGTTCAGCCGGTTTTAGATCCACCTCAAATGTTGCACTAATACTTGCATTTCTATAAACAAATGTACCGGT
>DNNX01000065.1 GCA_003497445.1 Acholeplasmataceae bacterium
TAAAATACAATTTGAACACATGATGACAAAATTAACACGTTTAAAACTTGGCTATTATCGCATTCCAGACACAAAAGATATTTTGTTTCCATACTCAGGATTAGAATTGAAAAACATTCCCGATCTTGTGAAAAAGCTGTTTTCATAAAAAAAACGCCAAAACAAAATAAGCATTAACATGATTAATTTGCTACACAAAAAATGCCAACTCATGGCTTTGTTTAATATTATTCATGGTAAAATAACATTAATAAATTAAAGGAGAGTTAATTATGTTTTACATATTAATTAGTTTCGCAACAGTCATTTTTTCATTTATTGTATTGGGTATGGATAAAAACAAACCAAGTACATATAAAAGACGTCCAAGACAATTCTTATCATTATTGGGATTTTTTGTCATTTTCTTAGGTACATTTGTAACAGTTAACGCTAACGAGGTAGGCATCGTGTATGATCCATTATCAGGTGGACTTCAAGAAGAATCATTTGATGAGGGACTCCATTTTAAGGCACCATGGGTCACCGTCACAAACATTTCAACGAAATTGCGTGAATCAAGTTTTCAAGTATATGCACAAACGGGACAAATTTTTGATTCCAATGGAAACCCTACGGGTGGTGGACAATTTGTAACATATAATGTCACACTCCAGTATAAAGTAACCGTTCTTGAAGCGTATACGTTTTATAAAAATTTTGGATCAAATTTTGTTCCCGAATCAACACTTGAGGCGAGAATTCGCGAATCATTACAAGATAAGTCAACAGATTATGATGTTTTCAGTATTTTGAAAGGCGCATTAAATGATGTCAGATTAGATACTGAAGTTCAATTAAGAGAATCGCTTTCAGATTTAGGAATTTATGTGGACTCATTTATTATCAATGATGTTGATGCTGGCACCAACATTGAACAAGTTGTTGAAAATGAAGCCACTGCAGCAAAAGAAAAAGAAATCGCCATAAAAGAACAAGAGGCGGCATTAATTCGTGAAGAAACAGAAAAATTAAAAGCAGAAATACAAGCACAACGACTTATTATTGAAGCAGAGGCACAAGCAGAAGCAGAAGCATTGCTTAAGTCTGTAACGGTGAATGCAATCAATACCATATATTTGAACCAATTTATAAGCACTGAAGAACAAAATATTTTTGAAGATACTGGACTTGGGGGATTTCTTACAATTCAAGAAGTTGCAAACATTGTTTTAGAACAGCTTTTTTATGATACTTGGGACGGGATTTTACCTCAAGTACTCACAGGAACTGATGGCTTAAGTATTATTTTACCAACAGAATAGAAATACATGTAAATGATTTTAAGGAAGTAAGATTTTATGGCAATGTGTACAAAATGCGGAACGGAAAACCACGATAGTTTAGAAACGTGTTTATACTGTGGGGCAACCTTATCTATAATATCTATGGAAAGCGAACAATTAAATCCTGAAATCATATCAAACCAAGAATTTAGAGATAGAATTATAGACGATCAATATGACAAGATTTTAAACACTAGAATTATTTATCTTACATATATACTTGCGCTTTTATTACCATTTGTCTTTTTTGGATTGGGATCACAACATCCCAGAGTTAAAGATAATCCACACTACAAGAAATTAAAACCGTTTGCTTTATTTGGATCATTAATATATGGTATTGCTACTGCAGTCATATTATTAAATGAATTTGACATTATTAAACTTTAGTTATAGTGAACAATAAAAAAAGGATGCTCATCAAGCATCCTTTTATATTTATTCTGTATCGTAATCATCCTCATAAACTTCAAACATCATGATTGCCTCAATTTCAAGTTCAGTGAGTGATCTACCTAATATGTTTTCATAAAAGGTAACAAGATCTTCAATAGAAGGAGAAGGCGCCTCATCCATTAATATCATAAGGTCATTTACGATATCAAATGCCTCGGCTTCTTCATCTGTGAGTGGTCTACCAAGGAACATCATGAAAAACAATAATTCATCGTTCACATCACTATTTTCAATTTCAAGCTCTAGATTTTCAACAATTGTTAGTGCTGCTTGTTGTTCATCGGTTAAAGATGCCATATCATCTTCATCATAATAATCAATGGTTTGAACGATTTCTATTGCTTGTAACTCTTCTTCGGTAAGGGATCTTCCTAAAATCATTTCCATCATCACAATTTGAGAACGTTCATATACAAGCATATAAAGAGTATCTACTAATTCGATAGCAGCTTCTATTTCAGGCGTCATTTCTTCAGAACCATCATAGTTATAATAAACTTCAAACGCATTTCTTTCTTCTTCAGTAAGTGCGCGATCTAAATAAATTTCAACCATACTTATTTCGTATTCTAAGTCATCTACAGGTTCTGAGTCATCAAATGATTCATAAAGTGTCATCACGACATCCATTGCAGCTTTTTCTTCTTCTGTGAGTGGTCTACCAATTGTTAATTCAAAATATAACGATTGGTTTTCGATGTCATCTAAATCACCAACAATTGACGCAACTTCAATCAGTAAAGCGTCATAGACGTCTACTAATGCGTCATAAAATTCTTCATCTTCATCTTTATCTTCGTGATCTACATAGTCATCTTCATAATAACAATCAGTAGTTTCAATAACTTGACCAGTATAAGGTTCTCTTATTTCAACCCATTCATATGAATAAGAACCAGTTGTTGTTGACACACCATCTTCATTAATATATGTTGTTGTAACCTCACCAAACGTAGTTGTGTAAGTCACAAAATGTGTTGGTGTCATTTCAAAATATTCATCGACAACGCCATTGTGATTATTATCAACACCGTCCACCATTTCGTCAGTAACCATAATTAAGATTTCATCATCTTCATCTATTTCGCCGTCATCATCGTCATCAACACCGTTATAAAGAACTTCTTCAGCCATATAATAATAATCGTAGTCATAATCATAATAGTAGAATGTTTGTGTGAATGTTCCATCTCCATTATCAACATATTCATTGCCGTACTGACATCCCACTTCATAAAAGGTGAAATCTTCTGTATTCATCATATCACCTGATTCTAAATCACTTTCGATTTGACCCATATCAGGCATAAAATTATTTCTACCTGTTGATAATACTTGAATCATTTCACCAGCATTCACGATTGTTACAGGATCTTCCGTG
>DNNX01000012.1:0-2308 GCA_003497445.1 Acholeplasmataceae bacterium
GATATGTTTCCTCAAACTGCACAAGTTGAATCTGTGACATTACTCACATTAAAAAAAACAAAGTTTTAAATCATGTATAATAGATATAAACGGTATGGTCATTTATACATCAATTACATAGAGATCAAGGTGAAAGGTAATGTCTAAATTATTTAAAAAACTTCAACTTCAAGACCATTTGAATGTATTTTATGATGATGCGTTTCATATCACAGATCACAGAAATGAGACATATGATGCCATGTTAATATATGTCAATAGTATTGAAATGTTAGAAACTAAACTTAAAAATCATTTAATGCATTTAAGAAAAGATGGCTTGCTTTGGATTCTCTTTCCTAAAGACAACAACAACCAAAACGTCATAGAACAGGACCTTATTGTTGAACATTTAAACTCACTTAAATATCAAAAAATAAGAGGCATTTCATTGGATAAAGAAGTATCGGCTTTAAAATTTAAACATAGAACACATATAAAAAGACTATCTATAAAGGGCAGTATGCGCGTTTCAGATATGATGGGAGGTCATTATGGCAAATGATGCATTTGGATTTCAAATTGTTGATCAATATTATCACCAATATTACATAGAAGGCGAGTGGCAATCACCCGAATTTAAATCGTCATCAAAAATAAATATTGCGATGTCAGCAACATCATTGCATTACGGTCAACAAGTATTTGAAGGCATGAAAGCATTTAGAAGAAAAGATGGCCAGATTCAACTATTTAGACCACTTGAAAACGCGAAACGTTTTCGAATGTCTTGTCGTCGTATGATGATGCCTGAAATTTCTGATGATCAGTTTATGTATGCCGTGACTGAAACCGTAAAAAGAAACGCAAAATTCTTGCCTGAATATGATCTTTTAAAAAGTTTGTACATTCGGCCATTTATGATAGGAATCGGTCATAATCTTGGATTGAGACCTGCACCAGCCTATTTTTTTGGTGTCTTTGTCGCACCTGTTGGTATGTACTTAAAAGGGGATTCGGCAGGAAAATTCTTAATTGTAGATGATGACAGAGCTGCCCCTAATGGCACAGGTCAATTTAAAGTGGGTGGTAATTATGGTGGTGCCATTAAAATCCAGCATGATGCAAGAAATTTAGGCTTTGAAGATGTGCTTTTTTTAGATCCTGCGACACATACATATTTAGATGAGTTTGGTGGTGCCAATATTTTTGGCATCAAAGAAAACACATATGTCACGCCATTTTCCTCATCTATTTTAAAATCCATTACAAATGATACATTAAAAATACTTGCAAAAGATGTATTCGGCTTAGATGTCATGGAAACTAAAATTCCTTTAACAGATATAGAGACTTTTGATGAGATTGGTGCATGTGGTACTGCAGCATCTGTCACACCAATTGGATCATTAACCTATCAAGATAAAACCTATCATATATCCAATGAAATTGGACCGATTACAAAAAAACTCAAACAATTACTTCTTGATATCCAATACGGAAATATCAAAGATGATTACGGATTTCAAGTTTATGTCACATTATAAAGACGTCTTTAAAAATTACATCCCACTGATAGAACAAGAAGTGATCGATCAAAGACTAATTTTAGATCATATTCATACCTTTGATAATGCATTATCAAGAAAAAACTTAGTCGCACATGTCACATCATCAGTGATGATTTTAAATCAAGATAAAACAAAAGTGTTATTAGGCTTTCATCATATTTATCAGTCTTGGGGATGGTTTGGTGGACATAATGATGATGATCCAGATTGTTTACATGTGGCTTTAAAAGAAGCTACAGAAGAAACAGGACTCTCATCATTTATAAAAGTGATGGAAGAGCCTATTGCGATAGATGTCATATATGTTGGGAATCATATTAAAAAAGGAAACTATGTGCCAGATCATCTTCATTTAAATGTCACATACGGGTTAATCGCAGATGACACCTTACCTTTACGTCATAATGAAGATGAACATAAAGGTTTGAAGTGGTTTGATTTAGATGATTTCTTAAATCATGTGACAGAGCCACGTATGGAACCTGTTTATAACAAAATCATAAGTAGGATGATATAACATGTGTGGACGTATGACACTTCATGATGAAGAAAAGCTTTTAGAATTATTAGAATCACATTTTCAAATAGAAGATGTCTTATTTCATGATTTACCAAGATATAATATTGCACCGAAACAAAAATTATGGACCATTATTTATGATGGTACAAAATTTAGAGTCGGTCAAATTTCTTGGGGGATGATGATACAAACAAAAGATAAAACTTTTTTTAATATTAATGCAAAAAAAGAATCACTT
>DNNX01000012.1:2597-6023 GCA_003497445.1 Acholeplasmataceae bacterium
TTAATGGATGGCTATTATGAATGGCAAGATCAAGGGGATTATAAACAACCATTTTATATTTATGATAAAAACAAATTGCCCATGTTAGTTGCAGGTCTCTATCACAAAGAACAAGACGGCTTTCACGCAACTGTTTTGACACAAACACCAGAAGATAGCATCCAACATATTCATCATAGAATGCCTTTAATATTATCGCCTAATGATGCAAGACAATATCTAAAAAATGGATTAATTTCTCATAATGGTCCTTATACACTGAAGTATCACGATGTGACATCAAAAGTAAATCAGACGAAAGTAGATGATGCATCACTTATCGAAACATATGATGCATTTCATCATAATTAATTTTATGAAATCGACAAAAGAAGAATTAGAAGGTTTAGATATTCATGAACATCGCAGATCTCGCTATCCCAACTTTACGATTGCTTCAACACAGAAAAGTGAATAAATCATTTGAAATAAAAAGAATCCATGAAATGATATAGGATTCTTTTTATTATGTTATAATTTTAATACATTAAAAAAAAGGGTACATATGAAATTATTTATTCCTGGTCCAGTTGATGTAAGAGCAGATGTCTTACAAGTGATGTCTAAACAAATGATGAGTCATCGAAGTGAAGATATTTCTATTTTACAGAACAGTATTACATCAAAATTAAAGCGTGTTATGGGTACTTCTAATGATATCGTGATCTCGAGTTCATCTGGTACAGGATCCATGGAAATGGCGTTAAAAAGTCTCACACTCAAAAAAGCACTGGTGATTAGTAATGGTGCGTTTGGTGATCGATTTTTTGAAATTGCAAAATTCAATCAAATTGATGCAGATTATCATCGGTTTGAAGATGGTAAAGCAATTGATCCTGATATTTTAGAATCATTACTCAAGACTCATCAATATGATACATTGACCATCACACACAACGAAACTTCTACTGGTGTGATGAATGATTTAAATGAACTTGATGTCGTGTTGAAAAAATTTCCTGATGTACTGGTCATTTTAGATACAGTCAGTTCATTAGGTGGCACAAGCATTCAGATCGATCAGTATCACATTGATGTCTGTGTGAGTGCGAGTCAAAAAGCACTTGGTCTTCCTCCTGGATTATCATTTATTTCTTTAAGTAAAGAAGCGATAAAAAGACTTGAAGACGTACCCTCAAGAGGGTATTATCTCAATTTAAAACGCGTGTATGACCTTGCTCAAAAAAAGAATCAATATCCTTCTACACCAACGATTTCAATTATGTATGCTCTTGATTATCAACTTGATTATATTATTGAAAAAGAAGGTTTAATCAATAGATATCAACGACATTTAGAACTTGCAAAATTCACGAGAGCGTGGGCTAAAAAACATTTTGATTTACTTGTAGAAGAAGGGTATCAATCAAATACACTAACAACAGTTATAAATTGTCATAATTATAATATGACGTATTTAAAAGATGAACTAAAAAAAAGTGGTTATATCTTCAGTGAAGGCTATGGTAAATTAAAATCACATACTTTTAGAATTGCACATATGGGAGATCGCACATTAGATGAATTAAAAGAATACCTTAAAAGAATTGAGGAAATATGGCAACTATCTTAATTAATGATCATGTGAATGATGAATTAACACAAGCTTTAGAGAAAAATCATATTGTTATAAATACACACTATACCCATGAGTTGCTCATAGAAAAAATTCAAGAAGTAGATGTTATTGTTGTTAAATCTAAAACAAAAATAACAAAAGACATCTTAGATGCATCAATGAAAACAAAAAAGTTAAAACTCATTATTAGAGCTGGTGTGGGATTAGATAATATTGATTTAGCATATGCAAAAGCATTAGGCATAAAAGTTCGAAACACACCCAAAGCGAGTACAAATGCAGTTGCAGAACTTGTATTATTATATATGTTATTGATGAGTAGAAACATCATCACAGCGAATCAACAAATGCATCAAGGTATTTGGGACAAAAGTCATTTTATGGGAAGTGAGCTCTCTGGTAAGACTTTAGGAATTATTGGTTTAGGTAAAATTGGCATGCGTCTTGCTAAAATGGCAGAAGTATTCAATATGACAATCATGTATTATGACCCTTTTCAAACGCATGCCATGTATCAAAAAGTGCATCTAGAAGTGTTGCTTGAACAATCCGATTTCATTTCTCTTCATTTGCCATCTATTGGGGAGCCTCTTATAAAAAAAGAGCATTTGATACATATAAAAAAACAACCAAAGATCATTAATCTTTCAAGAGGAGACGTGATCGAAGAAGCTTTTATTTTAGAAGGACTTCGCTCAAAAAAAATATCGCATGTTGCACTAGATGTATTTAGAGATGAACCTAATATCAATGCAGCGTTTAAATCGTCTGAAAACATCTATTTAAGTCCGCACATCGGTGCACAGACCATTGAAGCACAACAAAAAATTAGTCAAGAAATCGTTTCAATGATTCATGAGGTATACAATCATGCATAAAATTGGTATGCCTGTCTTAATGGAATTTTCGACCATTCAAGAAAATATTGACTTTGCAGTGAAGCATCAATTTGAATTTATAGAACTCAATATGAATTTTTTATATTGTTATCCAAATGAAGACATACGAAATATACTGATCCAAGCTAATAAAAAGTATAACTTAGAATTTAGTTTCCATTATTATGATAATGTCGATATTTCATCACCAAACAATAATTACATCACTTATTTAAAACAAGATTTTCATCTTATCGGTGAAACATTTAAAGACATCATTCATAAAATTGTTTTACATATAGAACCAGGGTCTTTTATGACCATATTTAGTGAAAAACACTACGTCTACAAATATGATGCAAATTATGTTGAACGTACAATTAAAAATTTAACGGAATTCAAAAACATATTAGATAGTTATGATATCGAGATCGTTTTGGAAAATGTTCCGATTCATCCATTTATGGGACCACTATTTAAAGCATTAGGACAACATAATTTTAGTTTTACTTGGGATATTGGCCATGATGTCATTTATGATCATTATTTATTTTCAAGTTTCAGAAAAAAATACAAACTTAATATCAAACATATGCATATGCATAATGTTTTAGGCCAAATTGATCATCAAAGATTATCATTAGGAAAACTCCATATCAAAGAATATTTAAAATATGTCATGAAAAACAATCTTTCCTGCGTCTTAGAAGTGAAAGATAAAGATAATCTTATTGATTCAAAAAAATTTATTGACTCTTTATATTCATCGATTGATCAAAATAATCTTCATCCTCATATTATTACACCTTAATAAAAAAACCGAATCTTTATTCGGTTTTTTTATATCATTATTTTAGGTAACGCTTTAATATGTTTAAGTGTTTCTTGAAAATACATTAAGTCCTTTGATTTTCTAGGGAATTCTAAATA
>DNNX01000084.1 GCA_003497445.1 Acholeplasmataceae bacterium
AAAAATGATGTTTGGTTTGTTAGGCAAGGATATTGCTTACAGTCAATCACCTAAAATATTTAAGCAATTTCAATTACATACTGGGCAGGAACTCAACTATCAATTATTTGATGTCGATCCTCATGAAATTTCAAATTATGTGAAGATGCTTAGAAATGGCGAGATTCAAGGGCTTCAAGTGACAAAACCATACAAAGAATTAATAATAGACTATTGTGATATGTTATCTCTAACAGCTCAAAAAATTGGGTCTGTTAACACGATATATTTAAGAAACGGTAAGATCGTAGGAGATAATACAGATGTCTACGGTTTTGAAGCGTTATTAAAAAGTCATCAAATTACTTTAAAGAATAAAAACATATGTATGTTTGGTAATGGTGGTGCTGCAAAATCAGTGTATTATGTGTTAAAAAAACACGGCATAGAGCCAATTATTTTTAAACGTGCATCATCTAAAAGAACACCTATTTCCAAAAATGAGTATACGTATGAAGATTCAAATATTCAATCATGTGAAATCATTATACAAACAACAAGTCATGATTTTGATCAAAATCATATTCAACAATTGAAAGATATGTCATGCCAACCAAAGATGGTCATTGACTTAATTTATTACAAAAAAACTGCATTGATGTCAATAGCAGAATTATCCTATGATGGCATCATGATGCTTATTCATCAAGCGATAAGAAGTTATGAATTATTTACTGGTGAAACCATGGATCATGCATCAGAACTTATTAAAACTATAAAAGGAGTCTTAACATGAATACATTTGGAAAAATATTTCAGGTGACACTTTACGGAGAATCTCATCAAGATGCTATCGGTGTTGTTGTGGATGGTATGAAACCAGGAACTGAGATTGATATACATCGTATTTCAGAAGATCTTTCAAAAAGAAGACCTGGAGCTGTTGGAACAACTGCCCGAATTGAAAAAGATGCATTTAAAATTACATCGGGTGTATTTAATAATAAAGCTACCGGCTCTCCAGTTCATATCATGATTGAAAATAAAGATGTCCAATCAAAAGATTATGAACATTTAAAATTTCATCCTAGACCTGGACATGCAGATTTTGTTGCGATGAAAAAATATTTTGGATTTCATGACTATCGAGGTGGCGGTCGTTTTTCAGGTAGATTAACCGCAGCTTTAGTTGCTGCAGGTGCACTTGCTAAAATGATGCTTCCGTATACGTTTCATCATGAATTGATTTCGTTAGGTACATGTAAAGATCCAAAAGCTTTTGATCGGTATCTTGAAGAAATTGGTAATGAAGGCGATTCAGTGGGTGGTATGATAAGGCTAACAGTCAATCATGTCGACATCGGACTAGGTGAACCGATGTTTTATAAATTAGATGCTGTGATTACGCAATTACTAATGTCGATTCCTGCAGTTAAACTTGTAAGCTTTGGTGATACACTTTTATTGTTAACATCCAAAGGGAGTGAATTTAATGATGTTTTAGTCAATGAAGATGGAAAGACAAAAACGAATCATAGTGGTGGCGTCACAGGTGGTATTTCTAATGGTAACCCAATTGTCATTGATGTTTTTGTAAAACCAACATCATCGATTCAAAAAGCCCAAGAAACATATCATTTTGATCAACAATCAGTCGATACACTTCAAGCAAAAGGAAGACATGATGTCGCAATCGCAAGACGTGCAGGGATTGTAATTGAAAATACCGTTGCGTGTGTTTTAGCTGATATGTATTTATTAAGGAATATGTATCAGTAAGTATGCAAACCATTAAAGGTGTTGGACCAAAAACATCTGGTGCACTAAAAAGTTTAGGTATATACACAAAAGAAGATGTATTAAATATATTTCCAAAAAGATATACCTCATATTTTTTAGATGATGACATGCACATCAAAAAAGGGACACTTATATATCCCCCTATTTTGTCACGACATAAAGTCTTAAAAGTTACTTTCAAACTTCAAATTGAAGATCACATAATTTCTTGTGTCGCATATCAACAACCCTTTTTAAAACATATTCTAGTACAAGGCGAAAAATACCTTGTGAGAGGAAAATTTGATACTCATAAAAAAATATTTGTTGTAGCACAACTAAAACCCATCAAATATGAAAACAAACTCATTTCAGTATACGATTTATCCGAAGTTAAAGATCATAGAATCCACCAAATGATTCAGTCGATTTTATCAGAACCTATTGAAGACACCGTACCAGTTTATTTGCGTGATCAATTGAACTTAGTCAATCGATTTCAAGCCTATCAATGGATTCATTTTCCAAAAAATGAAAAAGATATTGATAAAGCACTCAACTATTTCAAAGTAGAAGAAGCATGGCATCTTTTTAAAGGCATCATGCCGGTAAAAAAAAGACAACACTTAAAACTTACGCAATTAAATCAACTGGAACAATATATATATAAACTTCCTTTTGAACTGACGGAAGATCAAGAAAAGATTGTACATCACATTGTATCAGATGCACAAAAAATATATCCATTGAAGCATTTGATTCAAGGGGATGTCGGTTCAGGTAAAACGATTGTTGCCTTGCTTGTTGCAGTGTATTTTATGAAACAAGGGTATCAAGTCGCACTCATGGTACCTACTGAAATACTAGCAATTCAGCATGTGGAAACGATACAAACATTATTTCCTAAAATAAGAAGTGTTTTATTAACATCTTCAGTTGAACACAAACACACGATCATAGATTACATTCAAAACGGTCATGTGAATTGTGTGATTGGGACACATATACTTGCTTCAAAAGATGTGAAGTTTCATAAGTTGGGACTTGTGATCATTGATGAACAACAAAAATTTGGTGTTGATATTAGAAAAAATATCATTCAAAAAGCACTTGATCAAGATGTGATGTATCTTACTGCAACACCAATTCCAAGAACTTTACTACGAAGTATACTTGGAGATACAACAATAGAAACCATTCAAACATTACCCAAAGGAAAACAACCAGTAAAAACGATCAGTGTATCTTATGATTCACTTCCTGGAATTATCAGTCAAATCAAACAAGCTCTAACACATGGTCAGCACATTTATGTTGTTGTACCTGCCATTGATAGTGATCATGTAACGTATAACATTTTAAACACATATCACTTTATAAAGTCTCATTTTAATGAAGATTTATATGTTTTACATGGTCAAATGCCGAAACATGAACAAAAAAAGATTGTTGAAACATTTAAAAAATCATCCAAAGGTGTTTTGTTATCTACACAAATGATTGAAGTAGGTATTGATATTAAGACTGCAACTTTTATGGTGGTTTTAGAAGCAGAATATTTTGGATTATCACAACTTCATCAACTCAGAGGAAGACTTGGCAGGGGTTATCTTAAAGGGATATGTTATGTTGTTTCTAAAAAACCAGACGATGAAAGATTTGAACTACTAGAAAAAACATCTAATGGATTTGAAATTTCTGAACACGATTTATACTTAAGAGGGCCAGGAGATTTATTAGGAAAAGTTCAGAGTGGATTACCTCCTACAAAGTTTCTTGATTTTATTGAAGATGCTCAATTAATACAAAAGACACATAAAATATACAAAAGCATTAAATGATAACACCATATTGATATGATGTGTATATGATATAATACAGGTTGAAAGAAGGGGATAATATGATTAAAATTGCTGTTGATGGTATGGGTGGTGATTACGCACCACAAATGATTTGTGATGGTGTGATGCAAGCGTTAAATGCATACAAAAATATTGATATCACAGTGTTTGGCGATCAAGACAAAATGGCACCCTTTTTAAAACAACACGAAAGATTACACATAGTTCATACACCATATGCCATTGACATGGCTGAAAAAGATGTTGTTAAGGTGTATCGAACAAACAAAGAGATGTCGATATTTAAAGCCATGCAATTTGTGAAAGATGGTCATGCAGATGCCTTTGTTAGTGCAGGTTCAACGCAAGCAGTTGTTGTTGGTGGTCACTTTATCATTCGACGTATGAAGCATATGAAGCGTGTTGCAATTGCACCGATTATTCCTTCTTACGATAAAAA
>DNNX01000086.1 GCA_003497445.1 Acholeplasmataceae bacterium
CAACATACATATCTCTTATTTCATATTTATAATCTCTTAACGTTAAATACATAAAGCCGAGAGTCAAAAGCGTCATCACAAAAATTAACGAGACAATCGCAATTCTAATTTCTAAATTAAGTGAAACACTATCGCCACCTAAAGAAAGATCATTTAGTGAGTATAAAACTATAATTGTAGCCAACACTAAAACACTTGCAGTTACAAGTAATGTATTTTTAATAAATTTAAAATCTTTATTCATAAAAAACATTGGAATAAGTCCTGAGAAAAGTCCTATCAATGCATAATTAATTGTAAATCCAACATGATACACACCTTGACCATAAAGTAAAAAATTTATAACATCAATGACAATACCAACGCCCATACCGTACCATTTTCCTAAGATGAGTCCTGCTAAAATAATGGGTATTGCAACGATATCTAGACGCAATGCTGGTACAGAAAAAATCGGTAATATAATCGAAAAATTACCGAGGATCACACCTACTGTTGTTAACATGGTTGCTGTCGTGAGTTGAATCACTTGAATTTTATCTTTCATATTTTCCCCCTAAAACTCTAATAAACGCTTAAGTGTCCTTAAAAAATACAAGGACCCTGTAATTAATATTGTATCATATTTTTCAGTTTTAATGCGGTCGATTATTTCACGCATCTCAATCCAAAAAGCATGTTTAATGTTTGCAATATCACGCATTTGAATGCTTTGTTGATGATCAAAAGATGTTACATATACATTACCTGTATATTCGATCATTCTCTGAATCATGCGTTCATATTTCTTCGTGTTTAAAACAGACATGTAAACTATCGGCTTTATTTGTTGAGCCTTTAAAGTATTGATAAGTGCTTTTATTCCTTCATCGTTATGTGCACCATCAAAAATGACGTTTTGGCGAACCCTTTCAAATCTAAATGGCATCATCTTGAGTAAATGAATTGGAAACGAAGGTGTATCTTTAATTAAATTAAGCGCACGATAAGCAAGTGTTAAATTATTTGTTTGATATGAAGGAAATGTGTGTTTTAATCGTATAGAATTATGTTTAATATATGTTGCTGTTACTTCTTCGATGCGGTTTAAAAAGACTGATTGTATGTGTTTATCTATCGAAGGAGAAAGTAAAACCTTCATCCCTTTTTTTATAATGCCTGCCTGATGTGTTGCAATATCATGAATCGTAGGACCAATAATCTCATCATGCTCTAATGATGTGGAGGTGATGATACCAATTTCTGGATGTATGACATTTGTCGCATCATGAATTCCACCAAGACCAACTTCAATGACTGCGTAATCCACTTTTTCTTCACTAAACATCAAAAAAGCGAGCGCTGTATCTTGTTCAAACTCAGTTAATCCTGCACCTAACATTTCACTTTGATAGAACAAATATTTATCTAAGATATTTTGTATACTTCTGTTTTGTATGAAGATATTATCGAATCGTTCCATTGTATATGGTGAGTAATAATATCCTACTTTAAAGCCTAAATGTACAAGCATTTGAGATAGAAAATACCCTGTGGATCCTTTCCCATTAGATCCACCGATATGAATCGTTTTATAACTTAGTTGAGGATTTTTTTTACTATTTAAATACGCCTTAATCGCAACAGTATCCATTGTTATCTCCAATCTATAGGGGTTTTACCATGTACAATTAAATACGCATTTGCATCTTTAAATTGTTGTGAAGTTAAAAACCCTCTATAAGAGGATAGGGGTGATGGATGAGACGTCTTAATCACGAGATGTTTTTTATCGATCAGAGGTTCAAATTGCTGCGCAAAACCTCCCCACAACATAAATACTAAATGTGATTTTTCATCAACAATCTTTTGAATCAACTTCTTTGTTAGTGTGACATACGCATCACTTTTATGAGAAAGAGGTTTCCCTTCTATAACGCTTAAATATGTATTCCAAAGTAATACACCTTGATGTACATACCTTGATAAATCACCATTTTCATAGTTGACATCAAATCCATTAGATTCAATTGCCTTAAAAATATTTTTCAAGGATAGTGGTAATGGCTGTTTAAGACAACTAAATGCGAGACCATGGGCTTGACCGAATTGATGATATGGATCTTGACCGATAATCACAACTTTCAGTTGATCATAAGGAAGTAATTCTAAAGAAAGATAGCGCTTTTCTTTAGGCGGATAAACATTGAAACAAGCTTCATCTTTAGAAACTTGATCTAGAATGTCTTTCATATATTCAGCTTTTAGTTGTTGATTTAACCATTCTATTAATGTCATTAATTCTATTATATATGAATAAAAAAAAGAGACAATCATGTTGTCTCTTTTTTTTATTATTTAATAAATGATGCAAGTTTTTTAACAGTTCTTACAAGTTGAGATGTATAACTCATCTCATTGTCATACCATGCAAGTACTTTTACAAGTTGTTTTCCATTCGCTTCAACAATTTGAGTTGCTAATGAATCAAATAGTGATCCATAAGATGTACCAATAACATCAGAAGATACGATTGGATCTGTTAAGTATTTTAAAGTTTCACTTTCCTGAGCTTTCACTGCAGCATTGACTTCTTCTTTCGTCACTGGTTTTTGAAGTTCAACAGTTAAATCTACAATAGACCCTGTTAATGTTGGCACACGTAGTGCTGTACCGTCTAAACGTCCTTTTAATTCAGGAATAACAAGACCGATTGCTTTTGCAGCACCTGTAGATGATGGGACGATATTAAATGCTGATGCACGTCCACGTCTTGCGTAAATACCATTTTTATGTGGCCCATCAACATTTGCTTGATCAGCTGTTAATGCATGCACAGTTGTCATAAATCCTTTTTCAATTCCAAAAGCATCATTCAATGCTTTCGCAACTGGCGCTAAACAGTTTGTCGTACAAGATGCACCACTAATAATATCTTCATCTCCAGTCAAGATATCATCATTTACGTTGAATGCAACAGTTTTAACATTTCCTTTTGCTGGCGCACTAATAACAACTTTCTTCGCTCCAGCTTCTAAATGCCAACCTGCTTTTTCTTCATCTGCAAAAAATCCAGTACATTCTAATACAACATCTACTTGTAATGCTTTCCAAGGTAATTCTTTAGGATCTCTAATTGCAGAAATAGGAATAGATTTTCCATCAACTACTAAATTAGATCCTTCATAACTTACACTGTCAACTTTAAAGCTTCCTTGTGCAGTGTCATATTTTAATAAATATGCAAGTGTTTCAGCATCTGTTAAGTCATTGATTCCAACAACATCAAATTGTGGATCTTGCGCTAACAAACGAAAAGCGAGACGACCGATACGGCCAAAACCATTAATTGCGACTTTTATAGCCATAATATTTTATTTCCTCCTCGAAATTTTTACCATTTATATTCTATCATAGGTGAAAGATTATTTCTACAAACAATATCAAAAACATTTTCTGTAAACGTTTTAATGATTCGGATTTTTCTCATGTTGTTTGTTATAATATTTATATGAGAGGAAATACGATATGAATCACAATCATGAACTTGAATTTAAAACAATTATTTCAAAAGATCATTATCACCATTTATTGGATAACTATGTCCTAAATGATAATATTTTTCTTCAAACAAATTATTATTTTGATACAAATGATTTATTGTTATCTTCTCAGTCAATTGTCTTAAGAATCAGACAAAAAGGAGATCGTTTTTATAAATTAACGGTGAAAAGTCAACAAGAAGGCAATGCTTTCGAATCTCATTTACTACTTAATGTGATTCAAGCAAATAAGATGATTCAAGAAGGATTTTCAGTAGAAAAATTTTTCCCAAACATACATGCTCAAGTACATTTCATTGCTTCTATTGATAATTATAGAGCTTCAATGCCTTACCAGCAAGGTATCATGTATGTTGATCGATGTGAGTACCGTGGTACAGTCGACTATGAATTAGAATTTGAAGTCACAGATTATGATATAGGTGCGAATCAATTTGATACGTTTCTAAATGAACACGATATTCCAAAATTAGCAACTCGAAGAAAAAGTGATCGTGCATTTAGTTGTAGTATAGAAAATAAAAAATGACCTTTTGAGAGTCATTTTTTTTAAGATGAAAATTCTTCGTTTTGCATTTCTTCAAAATAGCGTTTTAATGCTGTTTGATAATCACATGGTTTTGAATCAGGACAATCATTTCCCATGATAAGTTCTCTTAAACGTTTTGGAATGAATACGCGAATTTCTTCTTCGTTATATCCAACTTGCATTTTTTCACCATCTAAAATAATTGGACGTTTTAGAACCGATGGATGCTCAATGATGAATTGTTTTAATTCACTCATTTTCAAATCTTCTACATCCAAAGACTCTTCTTTAAATATTTTTGATCGTGTAGAGATGATATCTTCAAATCCATTTTCTGCATTCGATAACATTTTATCAATATCTTCTATCGTGATGCGTTGACTAAATAAGTTTATTTCATTATATTTAATTTTGTGATCATCTAACCATTTTTTCGCTTTCCGACAAGACGAACAACTCGGTGTTGTGAAGATTGTAATCACGTCTTCCTCCTTAAGAGATAGGTTTTATCCTATAGTACTACATAGGTTATTTAACTTACCTGCCAAATCATTATATAACGTGATATCAAGTGATGCAACCTTATTTTGACATTTTTGTAACAAATTACATATTTTTTCATTGTTTTTTTCATTGTTTAAACCTTAATTTGTTATAATAAAGTTAATTATTCGAAAGGACACACTTATGTCAACATGGAATTTAATCCCATTTTATGAAAATGAAGCATTATGGGATGAAGATT
Source organism: Acholeplasmataceae bacterium (assembly GCA_003497445.1). Lineage (GTDB taxonomy): Bacteria > Bacillota_I > Bacilli_A > Acholeplasmatales > Acholeplasmataceae > UBA8290. Next base: position 4,817 of record DNNX01000086.1, read on the forward strand.
TTTTACATTTTAAAAACGCTGTAGAAACGTTATCTACATTTAAAGGAACATTAAAAACTCAAAAAGGATTAAAGTCTT
>DNNX01000003.1 GCA_003497445.1 Acholeplasmataceae bacterium
GGTGGTCAAAAACAACGTGTTGCAATTGCATCTGCACTTGCGATGGAACAAGAAATCATCATTTTTGATGAGGCAACATCAATGTTAGACCCTAAAGGTGTAAAAGATATGATGGAAACCATCATGAATATACGTAAACAATTTAAAAAAACCATCATCATGATTACCCATGATTTAAGACAAGCGGGATATGCTGATGACATGCTTATTATGAAAGACGGTACTTTAATTGCAAAAGGAACACCATCAACATTGTTTCAAGATGTCAAGTTATTAAGATCTACGCAACTTTTACTTCCATTTGAATTAGCACTATATGAAAAAGCAAAAGAATTAAATATGAATGAAAAGGCTATTCATGCATTATGGGCATACAATTCAAAGACGTAACCTTTCGTTATAAAGGGCTTAAAACTGCATATAAAGCAATTGATAAGATCAACTTGGATATTGCCCCTAAAGGTGAAATCATTGGTATATGTGGCCATACTGGTAGTGGCAAGTCGACGCTTGTACAACACATGAATGGGTTACTTCAGGCAGATGAAGGCACTGTATCAGTGTTTGATATTCAACTACCAAATAAGAAAAAGATCAAACTCAACTCACTTAGAAGACGTGTGGGTCTTGTTTTTCAATTTCCAGAATACCAATTATTTGAAGAAACGATATTAAAGGATGTTATGTTTGGTCCTAAAAACTTAAAGATGAATCATGCATCAATAGAATCCATCTCTAAAGCATCATTAAAAGCTGTTGGTATAGATGCATCTTTATTTGATCAGTCTCCATTCAAAATCAGTGGTGGACAAATGCGTCGTGTAGCAATTGCCGGTGTTTTAGCAATGCAACCCGATATTCTAGTCCTTGATGAACCAACAAGAGGATTGGATCCCGTTGGACAAAAAGAACTCATGGAAATGTTATATGATATCCATAAGTCACAGCAAACAACATTATTGATTATTTCCCATGACATGGATGTATTAGGTGCTTATGCGAATAGAATCATTGTGATGAATGAAGGCGAAAAGATGTTTGATGGCGATAAAGACAGTTTATTTAGTCATCCTAAATTTGATAAGATGAACTTAGATTATCCATCCTCAATTAAAGTCATGAAACATCTTCACAAAGAGATTTCCTTACCATATAAATTACTTTATACAATGGATGAAGTTATTTATCATATAAAGGAGCATATGCATGAATAATATGACGATTGGACAATACATCCCTGGAAATTCATGGCTTCATCATTTAGATCCTCGAATTAAAATGATGTCATTAATCATGCTTTTAATAAGTATTTTTTTGATTCCAATTCAAGGAAATCAAGTAGATTTATTCATGTTGGCAGGATATTTATTATTGACGATACTTCTTATTATGTCTTCTCAAATTCCAATTTTGAAAGTGCTTCAAGGATTACGTCCGATATTATTTTTACTCACGTTTACAGTTTTAATTCAAATACTGATTGTGACACCTAATGAAAAAGTTGCATTAACACAATCCGTTACCTTTTATTTATCATGGTCATCCATAGGTGTACTGTTCGTTTGGTTTATGTTTTATCAATGGTCAAAAAAATGGATCCGATTTAAAACATTGTACTTTTTATTAAGTGTCTTCGTCGTTTTCTTTATTCAATACATGCTCCCATTTGGAAATGTATTTGATTATGAGGTTGTTTTGTATGAAGAAACGGTGTTAAGAGCATTATTTATATTTTTTAGAATCGTCATCATTATTATGTTAACTTCACTCTTAACATTTACAACAATGACAACAGATATCAAAGATGGATTAGAAGGTATATTATTGCCATTAAAGTGGATGAAAGTTCCGGTAGACGTACTTGCGATGATGGTTTCACTCACGTTACGATACATTCCAACACTTCTCATTGAAACGAATAAGATCATGAAAGCACAAGCTTCAAGAGGCGTTGATTTTAAGGAAGCAAGTTTAAAAGAAAAAGTCACACAAGTCATTTCGCTATTAATTCCTGTCTTTGTTATCTCTTTTAAACGTGCAGAAGATCTTGCGAATGCTATGGAAGTAAGGGGATATGTTATCGGTCAAAAACGTACAAAAATCGATGTACTAAAAATTAAACATACCGATTTCATCTCTCTTTTTACGGTTGTTTTCATTATGTCACTGACAATATATCAGGTGTTTTTTACATGAGATATTTAATGTATTGCAGTTATGACGGATCGAATTATTATGGATTTCAATCTCAAAAAAATGCTCTTGGGATACAAGAAGTCATACAAAACGCAATCAAAAATATGACTCAACAACAGGTGATCATCCATGCAGCAGGTAGAACTGACAAAGGCGTGCACGCATATATGCAAGCATTTCATGTTGATTTAACAGGAAGTTTTGAATTGTCAAAGATGAAAGATGCACTGAATAGAAGATTGCCTGAAGATATTAGAATGATGCATGTGAAAATTGTAAAAGATACATTTCATGCAAGACATGATGCAAAAGCAAAAAAGTATGTGTATAAATTGTCCAAAAAACCATTAACTGCATTTCAATCTAAATATTACACATATGTTCCCAATTTAGATTATGATGTCATGAAACTTGCTTCAAGTGCATTTGTTGGAACTCATGATTTTTTGGGATTTTGTCAAAGAGTTGAAGATAAACCTACTATTAAAACTATTTATGATGTGAACATTACCGAGACATCATCAACCATTAACTTTGAATTTTTTGGAAACAGCTTTTTAAAATATATGGTGAGATCGATGATGGGAACACTAATTGAAATTGGCCAACACAAAAAAGTATCATCTGTCATTAAAGATAATTTGAATGAACCCAATCGAAAATTAGCAGGTAAAACAGCACCTGCAAAAGGTCTATATTTGAAGAAAATATACTATAAAAAAGTGATATAATATCACAAAGGAGTGCCCATGTTTATAACATTTGAAGGTGGAGAAGGTTCAGGAAAAACAACCATCATTGAACGCATAGCGTCTCACTTCAAAAATTCATATAAAATCATTATCTCTAGAGAACCTGGAGGCTCTTTTATTGCTGAATCCATTAGAGATCTTGTTTTAGATCCAAAACATAAAGGCATGTCATACCAAACAGAAGCACTTCTTTATGCTGCATCACGCGCACAGCATTTAGATGATATTTTAATTCCTGCAATGGATACCTATGATCTTGTATTGTGCGATCGTTATATAGATTCTTCTTTTGCTTATCAAGGAATCGCAAGAGGGTTAGGACTTGCTTATATTGAAAAAATTAATGATTATGCACTCAATCACTTACCCCTAAAAACCTTTTATATTGATTTGTCTCCAGAGGTAGGTCTTTCTAGAATTAAAGATCGCCAAAAGTTTGATCGTCTTGATCAAGAAAATATGAGTTTTCATCGTTTAGTAAGACAAGCCTATTTAACAATTGCTGATGTATATAAAGATCGCATTGTTGTGATAGATGGGCATCAATCCATTGATGCTATTACAAATCAAATCATTGATGAAATTGAAAGACAATTACATGACACCAAATGAAATCATTCAAAAAAGTATTCTAGAAAATCGATTATCTCATCTTTATTTAATTACCGGTAGTAAAGGTGAGTATCGAGATCAAAAGATACTTGAAGTTGTCCAAACGTTATCAGAAGATACTTCTAGTGATAAGGCTGGTCTTATTGAAAAACAAAAAGTCACATGGATTGAAACAGAAACACAAGTCATTAAAAAACAACAAATTCAGGACTTGTTTAAAGAGTTTTCAAAAACCTCACTTCAAAACCAACGTAAAATATATGTGATTGAAGATGCTGAAAAATTAAACATGACGTCTGCAAATACATTATTAAAATTTC
>DNNX01000096.1 GCA_003497445.1 Acholeplasmataceae bacterium
GAGGTGTTCCTCAAATTGAAGTGACATTTGATATTGATGCCAATGGTATTGTTTCAGTAAAAGCAAAAGATTTAGGCACCAATAAAGAACAAAACATCACAATCACAGGAAATGAATCATTATCTCAAGAAGAAATTGATCGTATGATTAAAGAAGCTGAAGAAATGGCTGAAGCGGATAAATTAAGACGTGAAGAAGCGGATTTAAGAAATGAAGCATCAAGCTTATCTTTCCAAACGAAAAAAGCATTAGATGACTTAAAAGAAGATGTTGATGCCAAAGAAAAAGAAGATGTTGAAACTAAAATAAGTACCTTAGAAGAAGCACTCAAAGGTACAGATATTGAGGCGATTAAATCAGCAAAAACAGCGTTAGAAACAGTCGCTCAAGGCATCGCGCAAAAAGCTTATCAAAAATCACAACAGGAACAACAAGCACAATCTACAGATACAAATGAAGACAGCTCTTCAAACGATGACAACACTGTAGATGCTGAATTTGAAGCAAAAGACTAAAACAAAATTGGAGTTAACACATGGCGGATAAACGCGATTACTATGATGTTTTAGGGTTAAAGAAAGGTGCAACTGAAGATGAAATCAGAAAAGCATACCGCTCATTAGCCAAAAAATATCATCCAGATGTATCGTCTGAGCCCGATGCAGAATCAAAATTTAAAGAAGTCCAAGAGGCATATGATACATTAAGCGACAGTGAAAAACGCCAGATGTATGATCAATATGGACACCAAGGCAATCCTTTTGAAGGATTTTCTGGTGGTGGCGGATTTGAAGGTTTTGGAGGATTTGGAGACATTTTTTCTCAGTTTTTTGGAGGCGGTTCTCAAAGACAAACAAGACGTTCATATGATGGGCCACAACGTGGTGAAGATATTGAAAAAGTCATGACCATAGATTTTATGGAAGCAGCTTTAGGTATTAAAAAAGATGTTTCTGTCGATATAGAAGATACATGTCATACATGTGGAGGGTCAGGTGCAGCATCTAAAGATGACATCGAAACGTGTTCTAGGTGTCATGGTGACGGACATATCAATGTCGATCAGCGCACGATGTTTGGTACCATTCGTTCCCAACAAGTATGTAATCAATGTGGTGGTCGAGGTAAGGTTATAAAGAAACGTTGTCACACATGTCATGGATCTGGTAAAGTCAGACAAACAAAAAATGTCTCAGTAAATATCCCAGCAGGTGTTGATAATAATATGACACTTAAAGTGGCAGGATATGGACATGGTGGTACAAAAGGTGGATCCCATGGAGATTTATTCTTAACGTTTAGAATTAAACCACACAAAGTCTTTAAAAGAGAAAGAGACCATATTCACTTAAATGTACCATTAACGATTACACAAGTAGTACTTGGAACATCCATTGATATCCCAACCATATACGGAGAAGTCACGCTAAAAATTCCTGCAGGAACATCTCATGGTACGGTACTTAAAATGGGTGGACAAGGTATTGCCAATGTCCAAAATAAGAAAAAAGGGGATCAACTCGTGCATTGTATGGTAGATATTCCTAAAAACCTTTCAGGTGAAGAGAAAAAACTCTTTGAAAAACTTGCAAGTTTAGAAAGTAAAAAACAAGCATCTGCTTGGGAAAAATTCAAAAACTTATTTAAATAAGGAAAACCATGGTAGAAACTCATCTATCATGGTTTTTTTATAATGTAATGATATAATAATTTTAGAGGTGATTACATGACATTAATTAAACATCATAACTTAGGACAATTAAAACCTTACTTTTATTTTGCACTTGAAGAATATGCAATGCAAACATTACTTAAAGAACATGAGAGTTTTTTCTTTACTTGGGAAATTGAAGGGGTTGTTGTCGGAAAAAACCAACTTATTGAAAATGAAGTGAATTTAGCTTACTGTAGAGAACAAAACATCGATATCTACAGACGACCAACAGGTGGTGGATGTGTGTATGCTGATGAGAGAAACACGATGTTTTCTATGGTGACATCTAAGAAGAATACGTCATTTTCATTTAAAACATACTTAACAAAAATTATCGATGCGATGGAAGCACTAGGCGTTCATATTGAATTTAGTGGAAGAAATGACTTATTGTATGATGGAAAAAAAATTTCGGGAAATGCATTTCTTCAAAATAAGTATGGAATGCTGATGCATGGCACATTTTTATATGATTGTGATTTAGAAACGATGGTACGTGCGATTTCACCAAGTGATGAAAAACTTATTTCAAAAGGCATAGAATCCGTTAGATCACGAGTCACGAATATGAAATCATTTTTGAATGGACGTTCACAAAAGGAACTGATTAAACATTTTGAAAACTATATTACAACAGATGTGTATGAACTCACCGAAGACGATATCGAAAAGATTCAAGCACTCTCTCTTAAATTTCAAGATAAATCATATATTTACCGAAAACAACCCGCACATACAAAAGTTTTAAAACAAAGAATTCCTGGTGGATTATTTGAGCTTGTTTTAAATATTCAACAAGGAAAAATTCAAAAACTACAAATTCAAGGTGATTTTTTTGATATTAATCCATTAGATACGTTTGAAGTCAAGTTTGATGGCATTGACTACACAAGTGAAGCAATTGAAAACATTCTTAAAGACATCAATATTAAAGACTACGTGTTAGATGCCGACAATGAATCATTTAAAGCTTTATTAATATCCGGTATTATTGAATAAAATCATTGACAATTAAGTACGGATTCGTTATACTATTTCAGTTGAGGTTACATTATGAACATACCTTTATTACCCACCCAACGAACACAATCAATTTTAATAGACATCAAAGATCATCACGTCATAGACATTTTAAATATTCCAACATTTAAACTCAATTATGATATCATTGAGAAAAGCAATTATATCCAACTTTCTGTTCAAGCAACCATTCAATTGGATCTTGCATGCTCAAAAACATTAAAACCTGTGCCATATGAAATGGATATTGACACAGAAATTACATTTGGTGATTTAGATGATTGTGATTTCATATACTCAAAAACGATTAATATCAATGACATTCTCTTAGGTATTATAGTTTCTGAAAAACCATACGTAATTTATCATAAAGATGCTTTAGATGAACCAACATCATCATAAGGAGGTGAATGCATGGCAGTTCCTTTTAGAAGAACTGGTAAAACCGCAAAAAGAAAAAGACGTACACACTACAAATTACAAGCACCAACATTAGTTGTTTGTCCACAAACTGGAGAGTTTACACTTCCACATCGTGTGACTCCAAATAGCGGTTATTACAAGGGTCAACTTGTTTTAGCAAAAAAACAATCAAAACAAGAAGAATCATAAGAAGGGTGCAGAGGCACCTTTTTCTTATTCTAAAAATGAACGTCATTACTTATGTCAAAATCACCCCATATATCAGTATTATTAGACCCATCGATCGATGCACTCAATATCAAACCTAATGGTATTTATGTTGATGGCACATTTGGCGCTGGTGGACACAGTGAACTTATTTTAAAGCACTTAAAAAGCGGACATTTATATGCGTTTGATCAGGATTTAAATGTCAATCCAAGTAAGGATTTACGTTTTAAAGATCATGGATCATTTACATTTATTCAACGTAATTTTGCATCAATGTCACAGTCACTTAAACATTTTGGTGTTGCACAAGTCGATGGGATTTTATTAGATCTTGGTATCTCATCGATGCATATTGATCAGGCAGAGAGAGGATTTTCGTACATGCATGATGGTCCGCTAGATATGCGCATGGATCAATCTCAATCGTTAACTGCAGAAGAAATATTAAATACATACGAACATCAACATTTACTTAAAATTTTTCGCGATTATGGTGACATAGAAAGACCACATGTGTTTGCAAATGTTATTATGAAACACAGACCGTATCAAACGACACATGATCTTGTAAAAGTCACCGATGTTTTTTTTAAAAGCAAAAAAGGACATTCAGCGAAAGCAGTTTTTCAAGCATTAAGAATTGAAGTCAATCAAGAATTAAAAGTCTTAGAAGATGTTTTACAGCAATCTTTAAGGTTACTCAAACCGGAAGGAAGACTTGTAGTGATTACATTTCATTCGCTTGAAGATCGTATTGTGAAACATTTTATGAAAGATCATAGTATAATTAAGCAATTAAAAGGATTACCTGTTTTATCAAAAGATATACCGCCTTTTAAACTCATATCAAAAAAACCTATCATCCCTTCATTGGAAGAAATAAGTATGAATCCTAGAAGTGCATCTGCAAAATTAAGAGTCAGTGAAAAACAATCAATTCATAGTATAATATAATTGTGGGTGAGCGATGATTTGGATTTATGGTGGTGCATTTAATCCACCAACAAAAGCACATCTTAACATTGTTCAAACAATAAAATCAATGTTTCCAGATGATCAAGTCATGATTGTACCTGTTGGCAATGACTATCAAAAATCATCTTTAATTGATTTTTTTCATCGTTATCATATGTGTCAACTGACATTTGAAGATGCCATCATTTCAACGAAAGAGCATGATCAAAAATATCAAGGGACGCTTGCATTATTACAGTCCGTTGAAAAGGACACGCATCAAAAAGTAGGGTTTGTAATCGGTGCTGATCAACTTAAAAATCTTACAAAATGGATTCATTATGAAGTGCTTTTAAAAACGTATCCATGTTTGATATTTAATAGAGAAGGTGTGAATGTGGACGCTTACCAAACATTATTCAAAAAGTTTTTTCACTATCAAATCATTTCATTTGATTATCCGATCGCATCTACAAAGATACGAAAACATTTGAAAGATCATGTAGACCATTTAGATCCTAAAGTAGTAGGTTACATCGAAATGCACGGATTATATAAGGAGTAATATGTATCAACAAGGTATGTTAAAAGTTGCTGCTGCAACACCACCCATTGAAGTTGGAAATATCCCTTTGAACATAAAGGTTATTTTAAACATGCTTGATACACTTAAAGCTTCAATCGTTGTATTTCCAGAACTTACAATCACTGGGTACAGTGCTTCAGATATGTTTTATCAAGAAGCATTTATTAATCAAGCCAAAGATGGATTAAACACCATACTCAAAGAAACAACATATCAAGGAATTTATATTTTAGGGATACCTCTGGATATTTATGGTGCGTTATATAATACTGCAGTCGTGTGTCAACAGGGGAAAATTTTAGGTGTTGTGCCTAAGTTTTACATTCCAAATCATCATGAATTTTATGAAAAAAGATGGTTTCATAGTGGGAGAAATTCTCATATGACATCCATTCATTTATTAGATCAAGAAGTCTCTTTTGGCACACTTATCTTTTTAGAGCCGAATAAAAATATTCGTTTTGGAGTTGAGATTTGTCAAGATTTATGGGCAACCTATGCACCATCAGATGATATGAGTTTGGCCGGTGCAAATGTGGTTTTTAATTTATCTGCATCATCAGAATATGTACATAAAGATCAAATAAGACGTGTGGCAGTTTTAGATCATTCTAGAAAACAGATGGGTGCATATATTTATACATCCACAGGCACATTTGAATCAACATCTGAAGTACCTTATTCATCTCACCAACTGATTGCAGTTTCAGGTGAACTTGTTGCAGAATATTTATCGTATGACATGGTTCCAAATGTACTCTATGCAGACATTGATATGGAAGGCATCAATTTTTTAAAAAGACAAGATTCAACCTATCGTGATATGCATTTCAAACATATGTATACGTACCAATTTGTTCATGTCAATCTTAATGAAACATCAACATATACATTTGATACACCTTTAAATCCACTTCCGTTTATCCCAGTAAATGAGCGCATGGATGCTGTGGAACAAGTGTATCAACTTCAAGTGGCAGCCTTAGCAAAAAGAATCGCGTCAATGCCAATAGATGCTTCCAATATTATCATCGGTATATCAGGAGGATTAGATTCAACCCTTGCTTTAC
>DNNX01000062.1 GCA_003497445.1 Acholeplasmataceae bacterium
GGGTGCTTAAAGATGGACTTCATGATACAATATTCATGCAATAAAGGAGGCGTTATGAATCATCAATTAACACCTTATTTTACGAAATTAACAGAATATGCAAAAAAAGATCGTGTGCCTCTAGATGTGCCTGGACACAAGATGGGATTTTTTCATAACGATATGATATCTGTATTAGGAGAACTACTATTTAGATTAGATGTCAATGCACCTGTTGGGCTTGACAACTTAAATGTTCCTAGAGGTGTGATTAAAGAAGCCCAAGCATTGTTTGCAGATGCATTTCAAGCAGAGCATGCATTTTTCTTAACTGGAGGGACGACACTTGGTATTTTAGCATTGATTATGTCTACTGCAAAAGCAAAAGAAAAGATCATTATGCCAAGAAACGTTCATAAATCGATTATTTCTGCATTGATTATGAGTGGTGCAATCCCGATATTTGTAGAACCAGTCATCGATGAAGATTTAGGGATCGCCAATCACATGCCTCTTTCTGCATTAAAAAAACAAATTGCCTTACATCCTGATGCGAAAGCAGTACTCGTGATTAACCCAACTTATTTTGGTGTTGCAAGTAACATGAAAGAAATTGTGGACATTGCACATCAACACCACATGTTAGTGCTTGCGGATGAGGCACATGGGTCACATATGGTTTTTAGTGATGAGCTTCCCATAACTGCGATGCAAGCTGGTGCCGATTTATCAGCAACTTCTATTCATAAAACAAGTGGGTCACTGACACAAAGTTCTGCCATACTTGCACAAGGATCTAGGTTTGATTATCAACGTCTTGTCGCAACCATTCATATGGTTCAATCAACATCACCATCAGCATTACTTTTAGCTAGCTTGGATGTTGCGAGAAAAGCAATGTATTTTCAAGCTTCAGAAAAAATACATGCATTATTACCTAAAGTGAGAGATATCATCCATAAAATCAATCAACTCAAAGGGTTAAAAGCCTATAACAAGCAAGATTTCTTAAATCAAGGTGCGACGCATTTTGATGAAACAAAACTTATTATTAAAGTTTCAGGATTAGGTCTTACAGGCTTTGATATGTATCATATATTATCTGAGAAATTTGATATTCAAGTGGAGCTAGCAGAAACAAATTTGGTACTATGTGTGTTATCTGTTGGAACAACACAAAAACATCTAGAAAGATTATATGTTGCATGTAAAAACTTATCTGAGCAATATGGTGATCAAGTTTTAAATGTGGCTTCATATAAACCCAAAGGAAATTTTCCAGAAGCTTACGTCAGACCTAGAAGTGCCTATCATGCACCTACGAGAAATGTGAAATATGAAGATGCAGTTGGAGAAATTGCAGCAGAATCCGTGATGATATATCCACCAGGGATTCCAATACTTATACCAGGTGAGATTATTGATCAAGCACTTGTAGACGAACTTCTATTTTACATCTCACAAGGGTCTACAATACTAAGTGAATCTGAACAAGGATATTTTAAAGTCGTTGATAAAATAACATGGCCCAAGTGGGAGGAAATAGAGGATGAGCTTTAAAAAAGTTGATTTAAGTTTTCAAAGTTGCAAAAGTAGTTACGATGAAAGTGATGTCGTCATATTTAGTGTCCCGATGGATTGGACGACAAGTTTTAGACCGGGTACTCGATTTGCTGGCAATCAAGTGAGAGTGGATTCGTTTGGTATCGAATGGTATTCTCCTTATCGTCAAGTAGACTTAAAAGATTTCAAAACTAGTGATATTGGAGATTTAGATTTGCCAATTGGTGATGTTGAAAACAGTTTAAAAGTTGTATATGAAACATCCAAAGAAATTTATGCAGATGATAAATATCCTGTAATGATTGGCGGTGAACATCTTGTCACTTTACCAGTACTACAAGCTGCTAAAGAAAAATATCAAAATTTACATGTCATTCATTTAGATGCTCACACTGATTTACGTGAATCATTTTTTGGAAGAACGTTATCACATGCAACATTTATGTATCACGCACATCAATTTTTAGGAGATCACACTATTCATCAATTTGGTATACGAAGTGGCGATAAACATGAATTTGAATGGGCACAAAAACATATTTATCAACGTAAGTTTGATTTTGAAGGGCTCGATCAAACAGTGGAATCTCTTAAAAATGTCCCTGTCTATATCACCATTGATATTGATGTATTAGATCCATCTGTTGTACCTGGAACGGGGACGCCTGAACCCGGTGGGATGCAATATAAAGATTTACTTTGGGCGTTTGAACAATTTGAAAAACTTGGACACATCGTTGGTGTTGATCTCGTTGAACTCAATCCATATTTAGACCCATCTGGAGCATCCACAGCAGTTGTTGTGAAATCAATTCGAGAACTGGTTTTAATTTTACAAAAAAATATAAACAAACGTACATAATAAATAAAAACGTTATCAAAAGATAAAAAAACTTAATGGCTTGATAAAAAAGGCTAAAAACACTATAATAAACTATGTAAATTCGATAGGAGGCTTATATGCTATTCAAAGATTTTGATCCACTAAAAGGAAAGCGCCTTGAAATTTTAGATGCTGAAGGAAATATAACTAATACAAAACTTGAGCCTAAAATTGATAAAGAGACGCTTTTAAAAATGTATAAGACTATGACTTTAGGTCGTGTTGCTGACATTAGAGCATTACAATATCAACGTCAAGGACGTATGCTAACTTATGCACCAAACATGGGACAAGAAGCTGCCCAAGTTGGTTCTATGGCAGCTCTTGATAAAAAAGACTGGTTATCACCAGGCTTCCGTGATTTAAATTTAATGTTATATCGCGGTGTACCACTAAAACAAATTTATTTATATTGGTATGGGAACGAATGGGGTAATCATTTTGAAGAAGACATGAGAATTTTACCAATCAATATTATTATTGGGTCTCAAGTTGCACATGCTGCAGGGTTAGCATATGCATCTAAAATTCAAAATAAAGGTGAAGTTGCACTCGCAGTTATTGGTGATGGTGGGACATCACATGGTGAATTTTATGAAGGATTAAACTTTGCTGCAAGTTATGATGCGCCGCTTGTTGTTTTAATTCAAAATAACCAATATGCAATCTCCACACCTCGTCGTAAGGCGACAAAAGCCGAAACGTTAGCTCAAAAAGCTGTCGCATTCGGGGCAGAAGGTATACAAGTGGATGGTAATGATGTTCTTGCAATGTATGTTGCAATGAAAGAAGCTGCAGAACATGCGCGTTCAGGTAAAGGTGTTGTTTTAGTTGAAGCCGTCACTTACCGAATGGGACCTCATACGACTTCTGATGATCCATCTATTTATAGAACGAAAGAAGAAGAGCAAGAATGGGCGAAAAAAGATCCAATCGCACGCTTTAAGAAATATCTTATGGACAAAGGTTATTGGACTGAAGAAGAAGAAGCGAAACTTGATGAAGCAAACAATGCATTTGTAAAAGAAACATTCGAATGGGTTGAAGCAAATGGTGCTGCAACATTAGAAGATGTCTTCAAATATACGTACGCCGAAATGACACCTCAACTCACTGAACAATATGAAACACACAAAAAATTCCTTGAAGAAAGTGAGGGTAAATAATCATGGCAGTTCTAAATTTAGTACAAGCAATTAATCAAGCATTAGATCAAAAAATGGAAGATGATAGCCGTGTTGTAATCTTCGGGGAAGATTCAGGATATGAAGGTGGTGTTTTCCGTGTTACCGCTGGACTTCAAAAGAAATACGGAGAAGACCGTGTATTTGATACGCCAATCGCTGAAGGCGCGATTACAGGTTCTGCAATTGGTATGGCTGTCAATGGACTAGTACCTGTTGCAGAAATTCAATTCGATGGCTTTGTTTTCCCTGGTATTACTGAAATTGTGACACACATGGCAAGATACCGTAACCGTTCACGTGGGCGTTATGGATTGCCAATCGTTGTACGCTTCCCAGTAGGTGGAGGTATTCGTGCCCTAGAGCACCACAGTGAATCATTAGAATCTTTACTTGGACAAATTCCAGGATTAAAAGTGGTGATGCCATCAACACCATATGATGCTAAAGGGTTATTAATCTCTGCAATTGAAGATCCAGATCCAGTGATTTTCATGGAACCAAAACGTATTTATCGTTCAGGAAAACAAGAGGTGCCTGAAGACATGTATCGTATTCCACTTGGAAAAGCAAAAGTTGTTAAAGAAGGTAAAGATGTGACTGTCGTTGCATGGGGACCTTTCGTACGTGAAGTCGAAAAAGCTGCTGAACTACTTAAATCTCAAGCCGAAAATATTGATATTGAACTCATTGATTTAAGAACAATTAATCCAATTGATGAAGAAACGATTATTAATTCAGTTAAAAAAACTGGACGCTTTGTTGTCGTTCAAGAAGCTGTTAAAACGTACGGACCAGGAGCTGAACTCATTGCACTCGTAAATGAAAAAGCATTCTTACATTTAGAGGCTCAACCGACACGTGTCACAGGTTTTGATATTACTGTACCACTTCCTCGTGGAGAACACTTCCATTTTATTCAACCAGAAAGAATTGCAGCTGAAATTAAAAAAGTTGCGAAATTTTAAGGAGGCCTTTCATGTTTGATTTTAAATTCTCAGATGTTGGTGAAGGCTTACATGAAGGTGTCATTCTAGAATGGCATTTCAAAGAAGGCGATACTGTTAAAGAAGGTGAACTTTTAGTTGTTATCGAAACAGATAAAGTCAATGCTGAACTTACAGCACCAGTATCCGGTGTCATTAAAAAATTAGGTGCCCAAGTGGGACAAATGATTCACGTTGGTGAAACATTAGTTCTTATTGATGATGGTACAGGTGGTGATGTTCCTGAAGGATCCGCTCCTGCTGAAGAGGTGAAAACTGAAGCAGCTGGTGAAGGTGAAGAAAATGAACAAGGTGTGATTGGTGAAATTGAAGTATCTTCAGCAGTGATGGCTTCTTCTAACGAAGGTATGTCTGCTGCACCAACACAAACCCAAACAGCTACAAAAGCATTAGCAACACCTGCTGCAAGAAAACTAGCACGTGATCTAGGTGTAGATATTAACACAGTTACTGGTAGTGGTGCACATGGTCGTGTTATGAAAGAAGATATTATCGCGGCATCAGGGTCTGCATCAACACAAACTGTTGCAGCACCAAAAGTATCTATTTCTAAAGAAGGTAATGTGGAAGTTGTTCCAATTACAAAACTTAGAAAAGCCATTGTATCTGCAATGACACGTTCAAAACAAATCATTCCACATACAGTACTTATTAATGAACTTGAAGTAGATCAACTTGTTGAACTACGACAATCTTTAAAAAACCAAGAATTATATGCTGATGTAAAAATCACGTACATGCCATTCATTATGAAGGCTGTTGTAAAAGCGTTACAAGCATTCCCAGTTTTTAATAGTTCATTTGATCAAGAAAATGATCAAGTGGTCTTAAAGAAATTTTATAATCTAGGTATGGCAGTCGATACACCTGATGGACTTATTGTTCCTGTTGTTAAAAATGCAGATGACTTAACCATCGTAGGTCTTGCAAAAGAAACACGTCGTCTTGCAGAGTTAACAAGAGACCGTAAAGTTCAACTTGCAGATTTAAAAGATGCGACCTTCTCAATTACAAATTTTGGATCGATTGGCGTTCCATTTGGAACACCAATTATTAATCATCCAGAAGTTGCAATTTTAGGTGTTGGTAACATTTCTAGAAAACCAGTTGTTCGCGGAGATCAAGTCGTTCCTGGTTATGTGATGCCATTATCTTTAGCTGTTGACCACAGAATTATTGATGGTGCTGATGCAGGTAGATTCTTGAATTTAGTGAAGCAATTACTTGAAAATCCAAGTTTGTTACTCATTGATTAAGGTGATAGCATGAAGTCATATGATATCGTCGTATTAGGTAGTGGTCCGGGTGGTTATGTTGCAGCAATTAAAGCAGCACAACTCGGAAAAAAAGTTGCAATTATTGAAAAAGAATCGCTTGGTGGTGTTTGTTTAAATTGGGGTTGTATCCCAACGAAAACACTTCTTAAAAATGCTAAAGTATTTAAATATGTACAACATGCACTTGATTATGGTGTTGTTGTGGATGGTAAAGTATCTGTAGATTGGGCTAAGATGCTTGCTAGAAAAAATAAAGTTGTGAAACAACTTACTGGCGGTGTCGCTGGATTACTCAAGAAAAACAAAGTCGATGTTTACATGGGCGTTGGTAAAGTCTTATCAAAAAATAAACTTGAAGTTAACGGTGAAACATTAGAAACAAAAAATTTAATTTTAGCGACTGGAGCGTCTCCATTAACTCCTCCAATCCCCGGATTAAAAGAAGGACTTCAAAACGGATTTGTAAAAACATCTAAAGAAATGTTGGATACAGAATCTATTCCAGAAGAACTTGTGATTATCGGTGGTGGTGTCATTGGTGTTGAATTTGCAACAATTTTCTCTGCCATGTCTAAAAAAGTCACAATTATTGAAAAACTTGATGGCATTTTGCCAACAGTAGATGATGATGTAAGAGATAAATACGCACAAATACTTTCAAAAGATGGCATTCAATTATTGACATCTGCTGAAGTAAAAACGATTGGTAAAGATAGTGTGACCTATTTAAAAGATGGTAAAGAAACAACCATTAAAGCATCTACTGTCTTGCTATCTATTGGTATGAAACCTAATTCAGATGGATTAGAAGTGCTCAATTTAAAAATGGATAGAGCATCAGTTGTTACCAATGAAAAACTTGAAACATCTGTTTCAGGTGTCTATGCGATTGGTGATTTAAACGGAAAATATATGCTCGCACATGTCGCTTCAACCGAAGGTCTTGTAGCTGTTGAAAACATTTGTGGACATAAAACAACAATAGATTATACACAAATTCCAAGTGCCATTTATGGATCTCCAGAAATCGGTATGATTGGTCTTACTGAAAAAGAAGTAAAAGTACAAGGAAAAGACTATAAAGTTTCTACATTTCCACTCGCTGCAAATGGCCGCAGTTTAGGTGAAAATGAACCTAATGGCTTTATCAAAATTATTTTTGACAAGAAATATGGTGAAGTTCTTGGTGCACATATGCTTGCATATAATGCATCAGAATTACTTGGTGAAATTGGTGTCACGATGAAACTCGAGGGTACCGCTGAAGAGATTGCTCAAACCATTCATGCGCATCCAACGCTATCAGAAATCATCTTAGAAGCTTCACATGGATATGATGGAAAACCAATACATATGTAATAAATAAAGTGGTAATATACCACTTTTTTTATGCTAAAATAGCATTAGAGGAACACATGACATATTTACTTATTTATAATCCAAAATCAGGTAAAGGTAACATCCAAAAAGATTTACCTAAAATCAAAGCTTTTTTTAAAGAAAAAAAGATGCAGCTTGATATTCATAAAACAGTATCCCAATTGGATGCAAAAAGCTATGTTGTAACATTAAAGAAAACTTATGATTGCGTTCTAGTTGCTGGTGGAGATGGCACAATCTCAACTGTTCTCAATGGATTGATGCAATTAAAAAAAGTACCTATTTTAGGGGTATTGCCTTATGGATCTGCAAATGATGTTAGTCACATTTTAGGCATTCCTAAAAAAATCATTCAAGCACTTGAATTATATACCTCATCAAAACCTGCATATATTGATGTATATCAAATGAATGATCATTATTTTTTATATACTGCAGCTGCAGGTTTATTTACAAGAATTAGTTATGATACGAAAAGAGCCTCACTCAATCAATTTGGACAAATTGCTTATTATATAGAAGGCATCAAAGATCTTACATCCAATTACGACTTTAAGATTGATATACAATCCAATGATATCTCCGTTACAAAACAAGTAACACTCTTGCTAGGGTTATCAGCGAATCGGGTTGGTGGAATTCCTTTATTGTTTAAGACAAAATCTAAATTAGATGATGGTTTATTTGAAATTAATTTATTCGAAAGTAAAGGATTCTTATCTAAACTTCGCGTTCTTAGTTTCTTTATCCGCTTTGGTAGAAAAGTAAGAAGTGATATTGTATTAAAAGCATCTGAGTTCAAAATAAACACATCGAATGATGTGAAATGGAATGCTGATGGTGAATATGTTTGTGATGGAAACATCACGATAAAAGTTTTACCTAAGAAGTTACCAGTCTTTATGTCTAAACGTTCAAAAAGAAAATTATTAAAAGGTGAATAAATGAAGTATATACTTGTCATTGATCAAGGAACAACTTCAACAAGAACCATTATTTTCAATGAATATGCAGAAGTCATTTCGATGGCTCAAAAAGAAATTTCACAATCGTATCCCAAACCTGGATGGGTATATCAAGATGCAAATGAGATTTGGTTATCTGTTTTAACAACGATTACTGAAGCATTATATAAGAAAAACATTGATCCTAAAAACATCGATGTGATTGGGATTACAAATCAAAGAGAAACTGTTGTTGCTTGGGATAAGAAAACTGAAAAACCTCTACATGAAGCAATTGTTTGGCAATCAAGGCAAACACAAGCGTTTTGTAATGAACTTAAAGACTCAGGTCATGAATCTATGATTAAAGAAAAGACGGGACTTATCATTGATCCGTATTTTTCTGCAACAAAAATGGCTTGGTTATTATCACATATAGATAATGTAGAGACGTATATTCGGGAAAAACGACTGGCATTTGGCACCATTGATAGTTTCATTATCTATAAACTTACCGGTCAGCATATGACAGATGTTTCAAATGCATCTAGAACGATGTTATTTAACATACATGAATTAAAGTGGGATTCAACGTTACTTGAACTATTCCAGATTCCAATAGAAACTTTACCAGAAGTGAAACCCTCTTCAAGTATTTTTGGGTATACAAAAAAACATCATTTTTTTGGGCATGAAATTCCAATTGGTGGCGTATTGGGTGATCAACAAGCTGCTTTATTTGGACATCGTGCATTTATAAAAGGAGATATTAAAAATACTTATGGTACAGGATGTTTCATGTTGATGAATACTGGTCAACAAGTGATTCATTCAAATTCAGGATTGCTTACAACTGTTGCATGGCAAATTGGCAATCAAATAACCTATGCGTTAGAAGGGTCTGTTTTTATTGCTGGATCTGCAATTCAATGGTTAAGAGATGGACTTCATACCATTAAAGAAGCAAAAGAGACCGATCAACACGCTACATCATTAGAAAGTAATGAAGATGTATATTTCGTGCCAGCATTTGTTGGACTAGGCACACCTTATTGGGATAGTGAGGCAAGAGGCGCAATCTTTGGTTTGACGAGAGGCACCAATGAAAAACATCTATCCAGAGCAGCATTAGAATCCATTGCATATCAAAGTTATGATGTGATTGAAGCGATGAAAAAAGATAGTGAGATCCATATTCAATCGATTCATGTAGATGGCGGTGCAACCAATAATACATTTTTAATGCAATTTCAAGCAGATATTTTAGGTTTGAATCTTGTTAAACCTGATCAACAAGAATCTACCGCAAGAGGGGCAGCATTTATAGCTGGACTTACAATGGGTATTTATAAAGATTTACAGGAAATTCAAGATATTGACCTACCAAAAACATCATTTCAACCCATCATGACACATGCTCAAAGGATGGTTCATATTAAAGGTTGGGAAGAAGCAGTACATGCAACGAGACAATATAAAAGACCATCTAAAAATGGTCTCAAGGAATAAAAATTTCAGGATGTAACTCGACATATTTCTCTAAGTAAGTTTGAAGAAGTTGTTTATCAAACATCACATCGACATATTCATAATGATAACCTCTTAAATGAATAC
>DNNX01000057.1 GCA_003497445.1 Acholeplasmataceae bacterium
A
The DNA here is from genome assembly GCA_003497445.1 of Acholeplasmataceae bacterium. Classification (GTDB taxonomy): domain Bacteria; phylum Bacillota_I; class Bacilli_A; order Acholeplasmatales; family Acholeplasmataceae; genus UBA8290. The sequence goes on from DNNX01000057.1 coordinate 2, forward strand.
ACCGTCAAACTCAGATTGTTATTTTACACATGATTCACGATTAAGTGAATCATAATGAAGACACATTATCATACTAAGGAGCGTTTTATGTTTTCAAATATACAACCATTTATTCCAACTTTGGATTTTGCTACTTCAAGACAATTTTATATAGATTTTGGTTTTGAAGTCGCTTATGAAGATCATGACTTAACATTGTTTAAAAAAGACAAAATTTCATTTTTCATTCAAAGGTATTATATAAAAGCTTGGGCAGAAAATACCATGTTGCAACTTTATGTTGACAATTTAGAAGACATACTGATTCAATTAAAAGCACTTAAGGTATCGTACCCCATGATTAAATATACCGACATAAAAGATGTGCATTATGGCAAAACGATACATTTAATCGATCCAGCTGGCGTATTATTACATTTAACCAATCCAAAATAAAAAGATACTCAAAAAGTATCTTTTTATTTTATGTATAAATATCTTTCTTTTTGTAGAAAATAAATCCTATAAACCAAATGATCATGGAAACACCTAAATAATAAAGTATATAGGTCAATTCTAATGTTTCTTCAGTAAAAATTTTACCGGACTCATTAATACTAAAAGGCGTAAACCATTGAAGAAAACTAAGTCTTGTAGAAACGTTTTTAATAGAATTCAAAACATACAAACCGATTGCAACGCCTTGAGCGATGCCGCTTGGCACTTTTCGTATCATGGCTGAGATTCCATATGCAATTGTCATGAGTACGATACCTAAGACAAAATTAGAAACAAAATACAACCCCATCGTATAAAAAGGAAATATTTCGTTGATTAAAAGAAACGATAACAAGACAAATACATAAGAGATGACATTAAATAGAAATATATTTAGAGTACCAACGGCATATTTTGTAATATAAATCATGGATCTTGAAACAGGTTTTGTTAGTAAAAAATCTGCCGTTTTTTCTTTTTCTTCATTAAGTAAAATATTTAAACCAAGTGTTGTTGCATACATACCCCCACCAATTAGAAGTACCATAGAAGCATCTGCACCAAAGAAACCTTCGGCTGTTGCTAAATCTAAACCACCCATACCCATGACCGCTAAAAAGTCTTCAAACGACGCCATGTAGTCACTTAACGCTTCCATTTGTTCCTTAAAAAGAGGAAATAATAACATAGAACCAAATACAAAGACATTCAAAATGCCTACCCAAGCGATAAAACTGCGTCGTTGTTTATATAATTCATGTTTGAATAAAATCATATGTTACCTCCATCGTTATCATAGAGTGTGACAAACAATTCTTCTAAATCTGGTTTCGTAATTTCAACATCATCTACATTTAAACTCAGTAAAAGATTTAAAAGATCTTTTACATTACCCTTATAAATAAATGATAACTTGTTGTCTGTTCTGGATTGAATAGAAATGTTATCATCCTCTTTTATAGATATGTGTGAAGGAATGGATACTTTTGTATAGGTTTGGCCGATGAATTGATCAATTTTGTTTTGATCAATTAATTCGCCATTTTTTATAAACATCATCCGATCACAATAATTTTCTATTTCTTTTAAGTGATGCGATGAAAGTAATACGGTGGTTTTGTGATCTTTGTTTAGTTTTTTGATTTCTGCAAAAAAATGTAATTGCATAAGTGGATCCAAACCATTGGTAGGCTCATCTAATATAAGAAGTTTTGGTTTGTGCTGTAATGCAGATACAATAGAAACCTTTTTTCTGTTACCAAAAGACAAATCTCTAAATTTTTTATTTAAAGGGACATCGAACAACGTGGTTAAATGTTTTTGATAGGTATCATCACGAGTTCCAGATAATTTTAAAGAGACATTTAAGATGTCTTTCACCTTCATAAATTCATACATGTTAGCATCTGAAGATGTGTAGCCTATGTTTTTTAACAAATGATAAGCATTTTTTAAATTCAATGTTTCTCCAAAAAACTCAATTTGCCCGTTTTGATAATTTAACAATCCCAAAAGTGTTCTAATTGTTGTAGATTTGCCTGCACCATTGGGGCCAATAAATCCTAAAATTTCTCCTGGATGTAATTCAAATGATACATCTTTGATTCCTAAAAAGTGACCATAATATTTAGATAGATTTGTTACTTTAAGTATCGGTTGCATTTCATTCTCCTAGCTTTATTATATCAAACACAACTAGATTTGATATGCATATTTTAGCAAGTTTGCTATGTTATACTATACTTAAACTAATACAGGAGATACTGATGAGCCGTGTATTCCCATTTATAAGTGTGGATAATGCAAGAAAAGCGATCGATGTATATAAACAAGCGTTTGTTACAGAAGAAATCGGCATGCCCACATATTATAAAGAATTTTATGATGATCCATCCATTGCAAATAAAATTGCACATATGACACTTTCCATTGAAGGAAGTCCACTATTTATTAACGATGCACATGAACAACCAGATACTGAACAATCTCGTTTTACAGTGAATGTTGAAGTTGAATCTAAAGACAAAGTAGATAAAGCATTTCGTGCATTAAAAAAAGATGCAAAGCATATGTATTATGAACCTATAGATCTTGGTTGGAGCGATCTTGGTTTTTCGCTTAAAGATCAGTTTGGTGTCATTTGGATGGTCTATGTTGTTGAATAAAAAAACAAGGATAACCCTTGTTTTTTTGTCTTTACAAAAAGAAATGATATACATGATACAATAAATATAGACTTACCACAAGGAGACTTCGTGAAAAAAACATTATTACTTACAAAAACATTATTACTTATTTTTATATTAACGAGTTGTATCTCAGAACCTATTGAAGAAATTATAGAGGAAATTCCTTCAACATGTGAAGAAACATATGATGATAGAATCATTACTTTTTGTGATGATTTTTTAGCTAATGACAATGTGAATGACAATGGAATAGATACAACAAAATGGGCATTTCAAACTGGAGATGGGTCACAATATGGCATACCTGGTTGGGGGAACAATGAAGCTCAGTATTACAGAGAGGAAAATGCCTTTGTTGAAGATGGATTACTCAATATTCAATTAAAAAATGAAGGGTATGATGGAAAGTTTTATACGTCTGCTAGGCTTTGGACAAATAATATATTCTCACAAACCTATGGTCGATTTGAAGCACGTATAAAACTTCCTATAGGAGACGGCTTGTGGCCAGCATTTTGGTTGCTTCCAGATAATACAACTTATGGGACGTGGGCAGCCAACGGAGAAATCGATATCATGGAAGCAAGAGGAAGAATTCCTAATGAAGCTTCAGGAGCGATTCATTATGGTGGCATGTGGCCAAATAATGTGTATTCTTCAGAAACATATACTTTTCCTATGGGTCAAACCATCAATGATTTTCATGTGTATGCGATTGAATGGACAGAAAACAAGATACAATGGTTTGTTAATGATCAACTTTACTATGAAACAAGTGATTGGTATAGTGAAAATGGTGCCTATCCAGCGCCATTTAACACTGATTTTTATATCATCTTAAATTTAGCAGTCGGTGGGACATTTGATGGCAATATTCTTCCTGATCCGGCGATATTTAATTTACCTGTATTGATGCAAGTGGATTATGTAAGAGTTTTTCAATATTTTGTATAAAGGATATCTATGATCAAGTTGATTGAAATTATCCAAGTGAATCAAAATACCTATCCTCTAAACATACCTTCTTTAAAGTCCATTAGTTCATTAAAAATTGATCATCCAATTGTTATTTTTACTGGGAATAATGGGTCAGGAAAATCGACGTTATTAAAAGCGATTGCTCAAAAACATGGTGCAATCAACACAGGGTATTTCCCACTAGATAGTGCTTATTATGACGATATTAAACCTTTATCAGAATTAATTAAACTGACATATGATCTCAAAAACAAAAAAGGATTTATGTTCTCAGGAGAAGAATTCATTACCTTTATTCATAAAATACAAGAAGAAAAAAAAGATCTTGAAACATATATCAAAGAAGTTGAATTGAATTATAAAAATAAATCTGATTTTGCAAGAAATCAAGCGTTAGCCCCTGCTAGAAAAGAATTACATGCGATTATGCACCAATATGAAGGAGAACTTCAACAAAAAAGTCATGGAGAAGGATTTTTGAGTTTTTTTAAATCACGATTACATCAAAAAGGCATTTATTTTTTAGATGAACCAGAAACACCATTATCTCCAGAACATCAATACCAACTTTTTGTTTTAATATCAGATTTAGTTGCAAGTGGGTCTCAAGTTTTTATCGCCACGCACTCTCCAATTCTTATGGCTTTAAATCAAGCCGTTATTTATGATTTTAATCAGCCTTTAAAAGAGGTTAAATATGATGAGATTGAAAGTGTGCAGTTTTTAAAATATTTTTTAAATCATCCACATCTTTTTAAAGAAAAAGTAAAAGGACATTCAATTAAATGAATGTCCTTTTTTAAAAAATGCGCATTGAAATCATGCTTTATAAACATTTAAATATGTTAACGTCCAAAAAGAATGTGTGAATGCAAGAATTCTTTGTGTAAGCCCCATAAATGGTCCAAATTGAAATATAATGGATAAAACAAATAATGCTACCAATATGCGCATATGCATTTTTTTTACTTCACCAGTTGAATATTTAATGTGTTCTAGTAAAATGATAAGACCAAGAAGTTGAGACCCGTGTGCTGCAAATAAATGGATATCCTTTTCTAAAGTGCTTTGAGATGAAAGTGGTAATTGAAGCTCAGGTAATGTCGTTTTAAAGATACCTGCAAACACGATGAATATCGATATTCCCAAAAACATCCATGCAACCGATGTATGTAATACCGGGGTTTTATTATTCAAATAGAGCCCGTACAACCATAAGATAGCACTTCCGATAAAGGCGATTTGCATGATCCAAGCGAGATCATATCCTTGAGGACCTAACTGAGAAAAGTTGTTATTGATAATCGAATAACCTTCCGGAGCAAAAAAATGAGCAATAAGTGCAAATAAATAGAACCATAAAACACCTATTTTCATTATGTTTAGAGGCTGGTTGATTTTTTTCAATGAAATTCTCCTTTTTGGCACGTTTTTTATTTAAAAGCCTCTAGCACAATAGATTCAATTTCTGAGGCAATATTTAATTTAAAAGTTTCACTTAAAGATTTTACATAAGATTTTAAGGACACATCATCATTAAAAAATATATGCAATGCGACATGTTGGGTGATATTTTGTGTGACATCTTTCCCTAAATGTGCTAAAAACAGTGTCGTCGGATAGTCTAGATATCTGTCATTACTATAAGTTCTGGTATTTTCTAAAAATAACGTGATGGTTTCTAGGTCTTCTTGATTAGAACCATTCAACAACGTGTAGCCTTTTTCAACAAAGTATTCTAAGATAACGAGAGTATCTTTACCCTTTTTATAACGTGTGATTAAATGATTTATATCGGTGTTATCTAATATCTTCTCCAAAGCAAGCATGCGGTTATTGCTAGATATCATCTGATGCAACACATCCAGTATTGATCCACTGATATAAGGTGTAATTTTCTTGATGTAAACATCGACAAATTCGTGACGATGAAGCCTATTCATACGAATGATTCTTGAGATGTAGTAATCAATATTCGGTTGATCATTTAAGTAATCAAGCAGCTCTTTTAAATCAAATTGATATCGATGTGTAAATTTAAGCAACACATCCATGGGAATATTTTGTTCAAGATTTAAATAACGATAATAACTTCTTGAAGATGTAATGTCATGGATAAAATCATCTATGGGGACCTTAATGCTTCGTCTGTAGTTTTCTAAATAGTTAACCAGCGCATGTTGATAAGTCATTATATGCCTTGGCCTCCTCATAATATTGTGTGTCATTGTTTAAATGTTTTTCCAATTCAGAAATAAAGTCTTGGATCAAATCATTTTTAGAGATAACATCACTAAATGCAAGCTTAAATGAAGGAAAAATACCTTGATAATTTCCTGCTGCAATGACTGACATAAGTGTATAAAACAATGATTTTTTACCATCTTTGTTGAGTTTGTGTAAATAACACATAGAACTATTTAAATAATTTAATGCCATTAAATTATACGTCATGAGTGACTCTCTAGTAAGCTGTATGGCATCTTTGATGTAACGTCCTCCTTTTTCTGCTTCGTCCTCTGAAATATAAGATCTTCCAAATGTTGCAGCACAAAAATAAGAATAAAACATTTGAATGTTTTCTAGCGTATCACCATCTAATAAAAACTTTTTGCCTTCGATAAAATCTGAATAAAAATCTAAAAAATTTTTTTGATGTAAAGGTTCTACGCGATTAAATATTTTATTCATCAATAAATTAATTGAAGAAAATTTTTCTGCAGAAAAATAACGTGCATCAAGTGAATCCAACACGTGTGTTTCTTTTAGAAATGTGGATACTTTTCGATTATCAGAATCCTTGTTTATATCAAGTTTTTCATAAAAGTCAATAAGTTTTAAATATAAGGTTAGCATCGCATCAATGTCATTTGTTTGAGTCGTCTGTTGTAAATTATTTATAAGCGTTTTTGCTTTGTTGTAATCAAAATCAATCATTGCAGAACGAATGTCAAACAAAGGCTTTTTCTTATCTAATTGTTTTTGCTCGATGTAAGTCAAAAAAGATGTGATATCATACTCTAAACGTCGAAGTAGCTTTAAAAAAACATCTAATGTCATCACAGATTCATGATTTAAATAACGTCTGTATTGCCTATCAGAGACAATGTTTTTCAAAAACACATCCTGATTAATTTTCTTTTCAATGCGTAAAGATTCAATTTCATATACATATTGATTGATATCCATAACCCCTCCTCTAAACCATTATATAAAAAAAACACGAAAATTCGTGTTTTTAAAATAATTGCGAGATAATATCACTTGTTTGAAGCGCACCTGAATATACGATCCACGCAATGGTTGATTTTGCAATCAAGCTTAGCCAAACATATACTTTTTCTCCAAAAATGTAGTTTTTATAAGGACCTATTTTTAAATATTGAAACAACATATTAAATGCAAAGCTATTAAAAAACATGAAGTATCCACCGATAGCAGCCCAACCATACCATGGAACTAAATCAAGTTTTGGTGTAAACCCCAAGTACATAAATATGACAACCCATGGTGCAAGTCCAATGATCCAACCGATGATATAAGGTAAAAATCTTTTTTTCTCTTGGTTTTGATTCGAGAGTTCCATTTCTAGTCCAAGTAAGTTCATCACGGCATTAGAAATAAAGATAATGGATAGCGTTTGTAAGTCTAAGACACCGAATAAAATTGCAAGCAATGTAATAAGTATACTTGAAGATAGCGCATATTCAACCCATCGGAATGTATTATATCCTTTTTCAATTTGAGTGATATAAGTTTTTTGATACTTGACAATTAAAAAATGAAAGAAAGCACTCAAAAATAAGAAACTTGTTGTCACCAATGAAAACGGAAGTGTAAATAATACTTTCGATGCTGTAATTAGTTCAAAGTCCTCATTTAAGTCTTGGTAATACACGATAATGTCTGGTTGAAATTCTTGTAAGTCTTGAATAACAAATAGCGCAATTAAAACCATTATAACTGCTTGGATGAAATGGGCAATTCCCATTTTTTTATTAAATCGTATAAGTGATTCCATAGAAGCCTTTTTTAATGTTATAATTCATTATAGTATTTTAAATCAAATAAAAATATATTTTTGAGATAGATTTAATGATTTCACATAAATTAAAAAAAACAGGGGGTATCAATGACAAACATTAAAATAACATTCGAAGATACATCAATGATGACTTTAGAATTATACGAGGATATAGTGCCTAAAACAGTAGCGAATTTTCTTAAGTTAGTAAAAGAAAAATTTTATGATGGACTTACATTTCATAGGGTAATTTCAGGATTTATGATTCAAGGTGGATGTCCAGAGGGTACTGGAATGGGTGGTCCTGGGTATCACATTGAAGGTGAATTTAAATCTAATGGATTTGATAATCCAATCAAACATGAACGTGGTGTGATATCCATGGCAAGAAGTATGAATCCTAATAGTGCGGGATCTCAATTTTTTATTATGCATCAAAACGCACCTCACTTAGATGGACAGTATGCAGCATTTGGAAAAGTTGTAGAAGGGTTAGATGTTGTGGATAGGATTGCGTCAGTTCAAACAGGCGCTAACGATAAACCATTAAATCCTGTGATTATAACAAGAATCGAGGCCATATGAGTAAAACATTTGTCATGCTTAAACCAGATGCTTTAGAAAGGCATCTTGAAAAAAATATCATCGATGCATTTATTCTTGAAGGGTATGAGATTTTAAGACAAAAAAGAATGACTGCAACTAAAGACACCATACTATCTCATTACGAAGAAGTCATTAAACGCCTTGATTTAGAATACTTTACGGATGCAATTATTGATGCTTTTGATGGTAAAGATGTAATTGTTTTAGAACTTAAGCACTCAAAAAAAGATGCCATTCAATCGATACGAGAACTGATTGGTTCAACCGATCCTTCAAAAGCAGATAAAGAGAGTATTCGTGGCAAATTCGGTAAAGATTCATTTGAACTCGCATCAAAAGAAAAGCGCATGATTCAAAATTTAATCCATGCCTCTGATAGTGTAGAAAGTTATCAAAAAGAAGTCACACTTTGGTTTGAGTAAACTCTTACCAAAGTGTTTTTTATGTTATAATTTAATTAATATTTTAAATATTAAAGGTAATTGAATGCAACCAAACACAGTCAAAAATTTTAATCTTCCAAACATTTTAAGTTCACTTAGAGTCATCTTACTTCCAATATTATATGTGTTCGCTTTAATTGGCATGCGTCTTGAGTTTTTAGTGGCTTATATCATTATTGGATCTACGGATGCACTCGATGGTTTTCTTGCAAGGCTACTTAACCAAGTGACTAAATTAGGTAAATTTTTAGATACGGTCGCAGATATTTTATTTTATTTTTCAACATTATTTTTTATCACTTACTTTTATCCAGATCGTATTATTCCCAATACGTGGCTTATCATCGTATTTATGATAATTTATATAGGTGCCTTCATCATTTCGATAGTTAAAACTGGAAAACCCATGCAAATTCATACAACGCATTTAAGAATCAATGCGACATTGGTGTATTTTTTAGTCATTCTATCTTATTTTTTTGATACTACGTATGTTGTTACAGCAATTCTCATCTCATTTATTATTGGATATATAGAAGAAATCGCTATATTTATAAAGTTTGGTTCAGTAGATCAAGACACAAAATCCTATCGAAGTTTAATGAAAAAAGAAAAGTATTCTAAGTAAAAATACTTGAGTTATATTTTTAGCATATTATTAATGTTATAATTACATTAAGGGAGAATTTAATGCCAATATGTCCTCATTGTGGTACAGAAAATCACGTGAATAACAATATATGTATCTATTGTGATGAACCATTAAAACAAAAAAAACAGACGATTGAATCATTTCAAAATTTACATAGAGCATCTAATCAAAGTGAATTAAATGGCGTTGTCTTATTGCTATTATTTATATTTTTACCATCAACGCATTATTTTTATGTAAATAAGATAGGGCTTGGGATTTTATTTTTAATTACAAGTGGCGGTTTTGGGTTGTGGGGGGTAATTGATTTAATTAGAATTCTTAGTGGAAATTTTCCAGATCAAGCCGGGAAATCAATACGTTTATAGTAGGGCACAAGCGTTCTACAATGTCAATGGCAAAAACATATGTCTTATATTGATAAAATTGCAAAATAAAGACCTTTAAAAAATATTAGGAGACATTTCCAGTGGCTTATGAACAATTAAAATATGAAATATTAAAAAAAGAAGGACATATCGAAATTAGAAAATATGCACCATTTGTTATGATGAAATCTTGGAGTCCTTCATATTCTGGTTTTCAAGTGTTATTTAATTATATTTCAGGATATAATTCAAAAAAACAAAAAATCAGTATGACCGTTCCTGTATTAACAGATATAAAAGAATCTGGATACATTGCTTTTACGATGCCAGAAGAGGTAGTGAAAAATGGCTATCCTGAAGCACTTGATTCGCGTATCAATATTGAAAAACAAGAAGAAAAAACATATCTATCCTATTCATATGTTGGTTCAATTAAAAAAGTGGATACAATAATAAAAATACTCTACAAATATGCAGAGAATAACGAATTAAAGATTCATGGAGATCCAGTATTGTTGCGCTACCAAGGTCCGATGGTACCGCCAATATTTAGAAAACATGATGTGATGCTAGAAATAATATTCTAGCATCTTTTTTATAAAGTTTAGGAAACCGGTTTCTTTGAAAGCATTTTCATGGTATGATGGCATCATATCAATAGGAGACATCATGAAAAAAATTATTTCAGGAAGCATCATGTTACTCATCTTATTTTTATTAGTAGGATGTCAAAATGAACAAAAAGAAGATATTCCATTAGAAAAGGAAATTACGTTGGTATCAGGCTTAGAAGATATCAACCATCCTGTAGGAAAATATTTTAATCCGTTAGATCAGGTGTTCATGCTCAATGAATATCAAGATAATGTAAAACATTTATTTGAAGTCAAAGGCTTTGTTGATTATGGAACTGTAGGCTCATATACACTAAGTTATGATATGACTTATGGTGAGGCATCATTTTCATATGAACGCACTATCACCGTAACAAATGATCCAATACAAACACTACAAGCGCCAGCTGTATCATCTGATACGTCAATGTTTTTAGGGTCTGGGACATTAAGAACAGGTACTGCACCGGATATGACGCATGCTGCAAATCCAACATTTATTGATAATGATCTCAAACAATATGCAATTCCATCAAGTTCATGGTGGACATCTCTTATTGTTCAAGCAAAAGGCGGAGGGAATGGTATTTACACCAATCCATATCGTGTATCCTTTCAAGGACAAGGGGCAGAATTTACAAATGCAAATAAAGGATTTGTTCAATATTGGGAGCCAGATGGTTATAATACAATGGCGAATTTCTCACTGGCTATTAAAGATGTATACGTAAAAACAACAACGCTTCAATCCAATTATGACACGTATGTTACAGGGTATGGTGACAATCACGTAGAAGTTGCTTTAAGAAACCCGGGTGATTTAAAAGATCATATGATCGTTACAATGGCACAAGGCTCTCCATATGTTTTTTATCAAGTCTTAGATAAAAATAGTGCCATCGTAGAACTTACTAAAGAAGGGAATCAAGGCTATGAATTTTTTAGTACAAGTGGATTACGTATAGAAGAGGATACTTATACTGGAGATGGTCTTGTTGTTAAAATAAAAGGAAAACATGTTGGCTATCAAACAACCTATCCGCAAGGTGTAGGACAACCTATTTTTGAGGATGTTTATATGTACTTATCTACACCGGAAGATACGTTGATGACATTTACAGAACAAGGGATACGTTTATCAATGGATATGTATAATATGTTTTCTTTATCGACTATAAATGGTATTTCTGATGCGAAAACATTGAAAGAAGCATCTAGAATGATTCCGATTGATACCGATGCGAGTTATGAAGTCATTGAAGCGACATCTGAAGTACATACAACATTTACTACAAGTTATATTAATCCAACAAAAGCATCTATTACGCCACTCATCATGGTGTTGCCGCACCATCAACAATACAGTGACTTAGAATATATTGACTTTAGTTTGACCACAGCAAGAGGTGAGATTTTAACAACTCAAGGCAATCAATTTAAAACAACACACATGTTTCATGGTGTGATTCCAAATTATAGTTTATCTAGTTCAACTTTTGATGCAGCGACGCAAGAGATGTATTTTGAATCTTTAGATACGCTGAGTCAAACAGATGATTTGGAGAATTTACTAAATGATCCTGCACCATATTGGAATGGTAAAGTGTTATTTCCGTTAGCACAGTCGCTTATTGCAGCCAATGAAATGAACAGTGAGTATGAAACTATTTTTATTGCAAGATTAAAAC
>DNNX01000048.1 GCA_003497445.1 Acholeplasmataceae bacterium
TAAAACCCGCGTCGGTTTTGGGTATAGATCAAGGTTGCGGGCAGAGCACCACTCCAAGTGGTACTGATTTCATTGATCCAATAATTTTCATCTTCATCATCGAGGTGCACAACTTTCGATTGGAGTTTGTTTTTTTCGACAAAGGGAATCAGTCGTTTTTGTTTGTGTTTGGGAAAATCCAAGCTAACCAATAATACTTCGACACCCTCCAGCTTATTGAGTTCTTCAAAATGGGGGAGTTCCTTAATACAAGGTGCACACCATGTCGCCCAGAAATTGACAACTTGGACATGATCACTTTTTTTATGAAGTAGAGGGTGTAATTGATTGTAATCAACGGAGGGGACATTAACTATTGTTTGAGAATAGGCGTTGAATGCAAATGAAATAAGTAGAAAATAGAATTTCATCATGTAAAAAACTAAATATAAATATCGAAATTATATTGTAATCATATTAAAAAAGAAACATCAATCCAACTCCAAAGCCATAGCGATTGTCATAATTGAGATTGCTATTCAACAACTTGTTTAAGGTATATTCAACTGCAAAATTAAACGTGTGCTCATTAGTATATTGATCTTCATCACCAATAAAACTAAAATCATTCTTCCATTCATAATGACCTGTCAATTGCACTCGATTCAGCAACCCGATATGCCACTCCAACTCGAGCTCTGGTCGCAATTTTGTATCAACATTTATTCCAGCGTCAAGAACACTTAACAATTGATTTCTAACACCAATGTAGCCAACAAGTTCGTCACTATTTTCAGGATCGATATTTCCACCATCCATTGTAACACCCACATTAAAACGTGTGTAATTGTTTACATACCTTTCGTATCTAAAATCATGTTCATATCTATTATTCCATCCAAAGCTAAGCTGGGATATGAAAGCATTAAACGTATTTTCAGCGTTGTAGGTCAAACTCCCCATATTGCTAGCGACACCAGCTGTAAACCAGTGGAAAAATTTCTGATCATGTTGTAGAACTTTGTCATATGGAAAGGGCTCCAAACTTGAATCTCTCGGTGTATTGTAGCTTACAACCTTTGCCATTCCTGATGCCATGTGATAAAGTATATGGCAATGAAAAAACCAATCGCCGTATTCGTTGGCATCAAATTCAATGGTCACGCTTTCAAATGGCGGAATATCAACTGTATGTTTCAAAGGGGAATGGGATCCATTTTTATTAATCACTCTAAAAAAATGACCGTGTAAATGCATAGGGTGGTGCATCATGGTGTTGTTGTTCATAATGAATCGCACTTTTTCATCTTTTTTTATAAGAATTTTATCGTCCTTGGAAAGCACCTTTCCGTTAATCATCCATACGTATCTAAGCATGTTTGCATTGAGATTCATCATAACTTCTCGAGTCTCTTTTTTGTGAGAAATTTCAGTTGATTGAGGGGATTTCAAAAAACCATAATCAAATGTTGTTGTGATGTTTGGTTCCATTTTGGAATGTTTATTCTTTGACATATCCATGTGCTTGGAATGTTCTTTATGCCCATCATCAGTTGACTTATGAGTCTTCATTGTTTTGCTGGTGCTGCTTATGATTTTAGTGTAGGGCTTAACCATATGAGAGTTATGACCGCCTTTATGAAATTCAGCAACTTTTTTCATCAAAGCGAAATAATCAGGTTTTGGAATTTTGGGCGCAAATTGATTTTTTTCTTGACCGATAAATACATTTGTTGATCCTGAGCCATCTTGGGCAGTTGCTTGAAAATGATAAGCTCCATTTTCGGGGATACTAATTTCAAAATCATAGGTCTCAGCAATTGCGATGAGCACTTGATCTATTTTTGTCGGAACAACATCAACCCCATCTGCAGCAATTACGCGAAGAGAATAGGTTCCATTTAACATAAAATATGTTGAAGCACCAGCATTTATAACTCGTAAACGAATTTTTTCGCCTGGGGAAACGTCTCGGTAATGTTGTTCTTTTTTTCCATTAACTAAAAATGCATTATAGTAAATGTCTGAAATGTGCATATCTGGCATTCTATTTTTGTAAAGCGTCATTCTCTCCTTAAACATACCCTTTTTGATAGATGGAATAAGAGGTTGTGAAGTTTTTCTTTTTATGGAATACCATTCATTATGTCGTTTTAAGTTTTTTAGAATGGATGTTGCATCCTCATTTGACCAATCCGAAAGAACAATTACCATATCTTTAGCTTAAGAGGATGATGATTTTTTAGGACGGATTACAATGCCCCCATATAGCCCTTCTTGTTCTTGCAGTCCTGTATGTGAGTGATACCAGTAGGTGCCCGATTGTGCTAATGGGAACTCAAATCGATACGTCATATTTGGTTTTATTGGAGGGGTTGTTAGGTAGGGACACCATCTTGAAGATTCGGAAGTAATAAACCATGCCAATGAATGGAACTTTCTGTTTTCATCTTGTTGGTAACATAAATAACCGCAATCTTACCCTCATCAAAATGTAAAGTTGGTGCTGGTGACTCTCCATTTACTGTAATTGTTTTCTTTACATTGCCGTCATAGTGGTTGATAAGTTTTTTTTTCAATTGACAAGTGGTAAATAATCGAGTCACCAATAATTTCTGGTTTGATATCGTATTGAGCGATTGAATAAAAACCAAAAAATAGAATAAATAGGCTTGTTTGCTTTTTGAAAAAGAAAGTAAAAATATTATGGAATTTACATAACATGCTAAGTAGTTTTAAGATTGGAATACTTACCAAAACTACAAAATTTTACAATTTAATTCTCACAATTTTAAACACAAATAATTGTTAATTTCTTTCGCTGGT
>DNNX01000008.1:0-4794 GCA_003497445.1 Acholeplasmataceae bacterium
GGACTTGTTCTTGCAATATCAGGATACGCTTCTGTAAATGCATCGCGATCTCTATTGGCTGCTACACCTACATAGTCATGATAATAATAGATGGTATCTGTATATACATCCATACCTTCACTATAGAAATAATCAGCGATAGAACCAATGGTTGCGACACACGCAGGACATTGTGGGCTACCAATATATAAGATGAATAAACCACCTTCATTAATACGCTCTTCGATACCCGCATTAAATAAAGAGCCGTTAAATGTGACTTCATAAAAAGGATGATCAGAAGATAATTCTGAACCGACTTCTTGATACATATCATAAATTTTTTGTTCATTTGAACGTAATGTTAATAATAATAAACTTAAAATGACACCTAGGACAACACCAGCACCAATAAGAACTTCTCTAGGTATTTTAGGTGTTACTGTATTGTAATGTTTTGCCATAATTAACCTCCAATTTAACACTCATTATTATAGCATGAAGCATTATTTTTGTGGATATAAATCATCAAAAACATGTTCTAAATGTTTTAAATATTGTTTTTGATCCAATACATTAACAAGATCATCTTTTATAGAATCAAAAAATGCATCTAGTAATAAAACATCTGATAAAGGCTTTTTTTGATCAAGCGCTGTAAATGATGCTTGTTGAATGTGTTCGTAACTTAAAATACGATCAAGCCCTTTATCGATGCAAACATGCAAGAGACGCTGTGAAAATGTCGTTTGATACGTTTGATCAATATGCGCTTGCATGGTTTCTTCAAATACGACAAGATTTTGAATCAAATCTTTTAATTTTTTCATCATGGTTTCTAAAACACTAAAACTATCTTCAAACATCACACGTTCAACTGAAGAATGTGAAATGTCTCTCTCGTGCCATAATGCAATATTTTCCATCGTCATCGTAACATACCCTCTTAACATGCGAGATAATCCTGTAAGGTTTTCACTTAAAATCGGATTTTTTTTATGCGGCATCGCTGAAGATCCTTTTTGATTCTTAGAAAAGCCTTCGGATACTTCTCTCACATCCGATCTAGAAAGCAATCGGATGTCCAATACAAAATCTTCAATGACAGATCCTAATATTGCAATTGCACTTATTAGCGTGGCATGTTGATCTCTTGCGAGTACTTGAGTAGAAAGTTTTTGTATTGGTAATCCGAGTATTTCTCCAACCATTTTCTCATGCGTTCTTGGAAGGACAGAATAATGTCCAACAGCCCCACTGAGTTTTACTTTTGTTACATCATTAAGTGCATCTAAATACCTTTGATAGCTACGATTAAGATCTTCATAAAAACGTAAATACCGTAATCCAAATGTTGACATTTCAGCAAACATCCCGTGTGTCCTTGCCATCATGGGTGTGGATTTATAACGTTTGGCTTGTAGTAGAATTTCTTCTGATAGTGATGTCATGGCGATATCAATACATGCATGAGCATCTTTTAATATTAAAGATTGCGCTGTATCGACAACATCTGTAGATGTTAACCCGTAGTGAAAATATCGTTTAGCATCAGATAATTGTGACATCATGGATTCAACAAACGCCAATACATCATGCTTTAATGTTTTTTCTCTTTGTAAAATATCATCGATATGAACTTTTCCTTTTAAAAGTGCGTCTTTGTCTTTTTCATCGATGATATGTCTTTGATATAAGGCGTTGATCGATGCGTGTTCTACACGTAACATGTTTTCATAGCGATTGGTTAATGAAAAAATATCACGCATCTTTTGACTTTGATAACGTTCAATCACGTGTGGCCTCCCATATGTTTTTTACTTCAATGGTTTGTTCACGTTTTGGTCCCACTGAAACATAAGCAATCTCTACTTGAAGAGCTTCTGCAATATATTCTACATAATCTTTTGCAGCTTTTGGCAGATGCTCATAAGTTGTTATTTTTGAAATATCGTCTTTAAATGACGTGAGTGTCTCATATACTGGTGTCACTCTAGAAAGATCATTAATATGTGCCGGTACTTCATCTATGATGTTTCCTTCTAATTGATATTGTGTACACACTTTAATCATATCCATTTCAGAAATTACATCGAGTAACGTTATTGCGATATGGGTAATACCGCTGACACGTACGGCATGTTTTAGTGAGACAAGATCTAAATATCCAATACGTCTTGGTCTTCCTGTGGTCACCCCATATTCATGTGCAACTTCCCGAATGTCATGGGCCAGTGTATCATGAATTTCTGTAGGAAATGGACCTTCTCCTACACGTGTAGAATATGCTTTTACGATACCTAAAGCACCTTCTAATAACCAAGGTGCCATCCCTACTTGAGAAGGTATCCCAGAGACAGAAGGTGATGATGACGTGACATAAGGATATGTGCCATGTGAAATGTCTAACATCACACCTTGTGCACCTTCAAATAAAATATGTTGATCTTTTTTTACGGCTTCATCAATGTATTTTGAAACATCAATGATATTAGGCATGAGTGCTTTGATATCTTTTTCGTGTGTTTCATAATAGTGTTTTGCGTCAAATGTGATGTCATGTAGTGCAGCAAGTGCATTTGCTTCATCAATAAAACGATCTTTATTTAATAGCGATGCGACACGCAATCCTTGTCTGTTGATTTTATCACTATATGTTGGTCCAATCCCTTTTTTAGTGGTACCAATATGTTGTATTTCTTCTTTTATTGCATCTAATGTTTTATGAAAAGGTAAAATGAGATGCGAACGATTAGAGACTTTAATGGAAGCATTTAAAAAAGGTTTTTTCTCATGAAAAAAGGTTTCTAAATTGATGACCATTCCTGGTCCTAAAATTGAAGTTACATGTGGATGAATGACACCTGATGGTAAAATATGTAAATCATAGGTGTAGGTATCAAACTTAACTGTATGTCCAGCGTTATCGCCACCTTGATAGCGTACAATGATATCTGCTTTGTTGGCTAAGACATCTGTCATTTTACCTTTTCCTTCGTCTCCCCATTGGAGTCCTACAATCGCAATTCGTTTCATTAATTACCTCTTCTATTGAACGTTATTATTGTAGCATAAAAACCCATCATACATAAAGACTTTTATTGTAGTATAATAGGTTTAGGAGTAACCTATGACAATCATATTTGTTTCATCTGAAGTCTATCCATTTCAAAAGCATGGTGGTCTTGCAGATATTTCTGCATCATTACCAAAAACGTTGACGCAAAAAGGTCTTAAGGTAAAATCAATCTTACCGCTTTATGAAGATGATACATTTCAAGATGATTATCAATTATTTAAAAAGAAAACCATACAATTTGGTCAAGAAAGCATCGAAACAGAATACTATACCTATACGTTTGAAGATCATGAATATCTATTTGTAAAAAATAGTTTATTATCTTCTTTAGATCCTAATGAAACATTTTTAACATACTTGATGTTTAATGTGTCTGTGTTATCGATATTAAAAGATTTAGACATGTCGATTAATATCATTCATATTAATGATTGGCATACTGCCTTTATTCCATTTTTATTGGATGCCATGTTTCGTCCAGTGGATCCTTTTTATGAAAACATCAAAACGCTTCTTACGATTCACAATTTAGAACGTCAAGGACAGTTTGACAGAAGCTATGAAACATATTTGCCTTATAAAAACTTCACCTACATTTTAAATGGACACATTAACTTTTTAAAAACTGGTATTATGCGTGCAAACTATATCAATACCGTTTCTAAAACATATAAACAAGAAATATTATTACGTTTTTATGGGTTTGATTTAGATAGTGCATTAAAAGCACGTCAAGATCATTTAGAGGGCATTTTAAATGGCTTTGATCATCATTTATATGATCCAACAACATCTTCTACGTTATCGATTAATTATGATATCGATACGTATGAAGATGGAAAATCTATCAATAAAAAAGCATTAATCGAATCTTTAGATTTAGAAGATGCATCCCTTCCACTCATGTTATTTAATGGTCGATTAGGTCGACAAAAAGGGATTGATCTTATGAAATCCACATTAGAAGATACATTACTCAATGAAAATATGAATCTCATTGTTGTTGGTGAGGGAGATTCAAAATACGAATCCTATTTTAAAGAACTTGAAAGAAAATATCCAAAGCATGTTCATTTTCATGAAGGATTTAATAAAACATTTTCTGAAAAAGCCTATGCAGCTTCTGACTTCTTCTTACTTCCAAGTTTATTTGAACCATCTGGGCTGAATCATCTGATTGCGATGCGTTATGGATCACTTCCAATTGTGCGTGCAACAGGTGGGCTTAAAGATACTGTCTTTAATGAAGGTCCCAATCAAAATGGGTTTACTTTTGTTAATTATGATGAAGAGGAATTTCATGATGTCTTTTTAGAAGCTTTACGTATGTATTATGATAAAGACCCCTTATTAGAAGAAAAAATCAAGCATGCCATGCAAGTGACATCACATTTAGAAGATATGGCGGACAGTTATATCTCACTTTATCAGAAAGTTTTAGAAGATGAATAACCAATAAAAAAAAAGCACTTGCGTGCTTTTTTTTATTTTGCTTCTTCTAAAATTGTTTTTAAATTAGGATTAAATGTTTTATTTCTAATTGCTTCAATTTCTAATTTGTAAGGTGCGTGACCATCAACATAAGGCGTTTCTAATATTTTGATGATGTCTTTAAAATCCTCATCATAGATAATGTCTAATAATGGTTCAAACCCAATAAATCCAAAGCCTAAGTTTTCATGTCGATCTTTTGCAGCACCTAATTCATTTTTTGAATCGTTAATATGTAAAACTTT
>DNNX01000008.1:5074-7879 GCA_003497445.1 Acholeplasmataceae bacterium
TTTAATGGCATATCCAGCATCATGGGTATGACATGTATCTAAACAAATACTAATGCGTGGATGATGGTTTGCGAGTGTAATAATTTCATGAAGTTCTTCAAATGTCTTACCTACTTCATTCCCTTTTCCAGCCATCGTTTCAAGTGCAATACGAACATCTAAATCTTTGGTGTTTTTAAAGACTTCTAATAGTCCTTCTGCAATCCACTTTTTTGCTTGTTCTCGATCTTTACCGACTGCCGATCCTGGATGTAACACCATATCTTTAACACCTAAAGCATGCGTTCTGATGACTTCTTTGGTGAGAAAGGATTTTGCAAAGGCACGTTTTTCCTCGTCTGGATTTGCAAGATTAATAATATAGGGTGCATGGACAACAACATTGTCTTTATCAAAGTCGTTTGCTTCCATATGAGCATACGCTTCTTCAATTAAAAAAGTATCCATCGATTTTCGAATCGTATTTTGAGGTGCTCCTGTATACACCATCATGGCAGTTGCACCATAAGACAATGCTTCTTTAACAGCACCTAAATACATATCCGGTCCAGATAATCCAACATGTGAGCCTATTTTCATACTTTTCTTCCTCGATTTTCTCTCATTTTCTTTTTATAGTTAGGTTTTATACGTTTGGGTTTTTTGTGTGTATATACAACTGGTTCTGCTTGTTTTTTTACACGTCTTAAGACAATGGTACCATCTTTGACGGTTGCTTTTTTTAGGGGATATCCTTGATTGATAAGTTTTAATATCCCTTCTCTTTCTTTATGATGATACAGTGTGATTGCAATCCCTGATTGACCCATACGACCTGTACGACCGACTCGGTGCATCCAAAAACTCAAAGGTTTTGGAATATCATAACTAATAACATGCGAAACGGTTAAATCAATGCCTCGCGCCATCACATCAGAAGTGATGACCCATTCATAATCAAGTGCTTGAATACGTTTCATTTTTTGAAGACGTATTTTAGAGGTATCTTTAGAAGATATAGATACAACTTTCGTGACAGTGGATAATGCTTTTTCAAGAAGATCAATGTCTTCTTTTTTAGAGACAAAAATAAGTCCTAAATATGGTTTAATTTCTGATACGATATGTTTGAGTTGTGCCACTTTTTGATCGATGGCTGCCTCAATCGCGTAATAGGTAATATTTGGTTTTAATGCTTTCGTTTCAGAAACAAGGGTATATTTTCCAAAATATCTGTTAATCAGTGGTTTCATCGTATTCGATAAAGATGCAGAAAATAAATGGACACGATCATAATTGGTTTGTCTTAAGACAGATTCAATGTCTTTTAAAAAATCAGTTTCAAAAAACATATCCGCTTCATCAAAGATAATGTCTTTTACAAATTTTGTTGAAAGTTGATAAGACGTGATTAAACTTAAAAGCTTATGAGGCGTTGTTATTAAGACGTGTGGTGGATGTGAAACCACTTTAAGAAGCGTTTGTTCATAATCTTGACCAATCACTTTCTTTATTTTAAGCGATGATCTTATCGGTGTTAACATCTCATACACTTGATGAATCAATTCTTGTGTTGGTAATAAGATGATTGCTTGAATATCTAATAAATTTGATTTAATTTGATCGATGACTGGAATGCCATATGCAAGTGTTTTTCCTGTACCTGTGGGTGCAATGCCAACAATATTGGATTTTTTTTGATACGCAGAAAAAGACGCCTTTTGAATAGGCGTAAAGTCTTTAAACTTAAGTTCTTTTAAATATGTGTCATACATGTGTTCACCTATCTTTATTATATCATATGTTGATGTTTATGTTCCTTGTTGAAATAAGTGATACGTAAATAAATTAAATGGCTTACTGTCGTCAACAAAATTCGATAATGTGATTCCTATGAGTCGAATGGGTTCATGATTATAATGAAATATAAACAATTCTGTAATCGCTTCTTTAATGACGCTTAAATCATTTGTAGCTGTCTTCAAAGTTTTTGATCGCGTTTGAAGTTTAAATGTATTTGTTTTAATTTTAAAACCAACCGTTTTTGTATATAATTGATGTTTTTCTAATCTTTTTAAGGCATCTTCAATAAGTGGTTGCATCATCTCAATAATAAGATCTTCCTGGTCAATATCATAATTGAGCGTTGATTCTTGAGAGATGGATTTTGGTACTTGATACTCATCATCAATAATGTTGGTTGAATTCCCGTAAATATGGGTTAAAAAACTTTGATAGTGATCTTCTGACATATGATTTAAAATGATGTCATGGTTAGTTTTTTTCGTAAAATCACCAATGGTGATGATGCCTTCTTCAATGAATTTAGGATATGTTTTTCTACCTAAACCATATAAATCTTTTAAAGGTAAAGGGAATAATTTATCGACAATATCTCGTTTTCTTAATATTGTGATCCCGAGTGGTTTTTTCATATCAGATGCCATTTTAGCTAAAAAAAGTGTCGGTGCGATACCGATAGAATTGGGTAAATGATACGTATCATTTAGTGTTTTTTGAATCGTTTTGGCAATACTTACAGGATCTTTATGATGTGTCATATCTAAATAAGCCTCATCAATAGAGGCTTTCATCATCTTATGAGTAAATGTTTTAATGTAATCAAAAAAGATTTTAGAGTGTCTTTTATAAAGATCAAAACGTGTTGGAGCAACGATTACATGTGGATATAAGTCAAAAGCGTCTTTAACGTTCATCCCACTTCGAATACCATATTTTCGTGCTTCATATGAAGCGGTTAATACAACACCTCGTTTTGTGACCGCTGATCCGCCAACAATAAAGGCTTTTCCTTTTAAATATGGG
>DNNX01000095.1:0-2511 GCA_003497445.1 Acholeplasmataceae bacterium
GCATGTTAATGCAATTCCCACCGATATATGATGCAGTGCAAGCACTTAGAAAAGAAGAAACGAAAGTATTTCTTACATCGCCACAAGGAAAGATTTTTACTCAAGGTATTGCAAATACAATGGCAACATTTAGTCATATCATATTAATTTGTGGACATTATGAGGGTGTTGATGCGCGTATCGAACATATCATTGATGGTGAGTTATCGATAGGAAATGTTGTTCTAACCAATGGCGATATACCTGCAATGCTCATTACGGATGCAATTGTTAGGCTTATTCCAGATGTCATTATGGAAGCATCTGTGAAAGAAGATAGTTTGTTTGATGGGGTGCTTAAGTATCCACAATATACAAAACCAGAATCTTATCAAGGATTCGATGTACCAAAAGTTTTATTGTCAGGACATCATGCAAATATAAAGAAGTGGCGTGAGGAACAAAAACAAGTCGTCACCAGTAAAAAACGTCCTGATTTATTAAAAAAGTAATACTTGAAACTAAGACATGCATTTGATATAATACATCCGCATGTCTCATATACGTGGTCCACTGGCAAACATGAACACGATATTATAAAAGAGAGGTCTATCATGGCAACATTAAAAGGACAAGCGTTATTTTGCGCAATTACAAAAAAATATATGAAAGAAGTACCAGCTTTCGCAGCTGGAGATACTGTAAAAGTTGCGGTATCGATTAAAGAAGGTTCGAGAGAACGTATTCAGATTTTTGAAGGACTTGTGATTAAAAAGCAAGGTGGAGGTATTTCAGAAACCTTTACTGTTAGAAAAATTTCTTATGGTATTGGTGTTGAACGTACATTTCCGGTACATGCTCCAACCATTGATCATATTGAAGTCGTGAGACGTGGTAAAGTACGTCGCGCAAATCTTGGATACATTAGAACACTTTCTGCAAAAGCTTCTCGTATTAAAGAAAAAGGTCAAAGATAAAGAAACGCATAAGCGTTTCTTTTTTTATGAAAATGAATGAAAAATTTTCATATATCAATTGAAAGCCTTTTCACGATATGTTATAATAGCGATTGAAAGAGGTGTAATAATGCCACAAGCAACGATTTATAGCGTCGCAATTGCAGCAGGTGTTTCACTTGCAACTGTGTCACGTGTATTAAATAATCCTGAAAAAGTAAAAGAGGATACGAGAGAACGCGTTCTTAAAGTGATTAAAGAATTAGGGTACCGTCCAAACGTCATTGCAAGAGGACTTGCAAGTAGAAAAACAACAACAGTCGGTGTTGTGATTTCTGATATCACGCGTGCATCTGTTTCTGAAATGCTCGGAGGTATTTCAGATATTGCTTTGAATTATCAATATTCAATTAAAATTTTTACCATTCATGAAGATATGGATGTGATTGACTCTGTTCAAAAGATTGTTTCTGAACAAGTCGATGGCATATTATACTTAAATGATGAACTTTCAGATAAACGTGTTTCAGATGTGAAACGTATATTAGATCAAAACAATATCCCTTATGTTTTTGCAAATGTTGTAACGGAAGATGAAGAAACACCTGTGGTATCAATTGATTATGAAAAAGCGGGTTATGAACTTACAAAAGAACTCATAGCAGACAATAGAAAAAACATTTACTTATTATCTACTGCAAGAAGATACTCTGTGAATGAGAAAAAAGAAGCAGGGTACATTAAAGCTATGGAAGAGTCATCTCTAGATCCAAAAATCTTTAGAACTAGCGGAGATACGAGTGTCAATCGACAACATTTTTCTTCATTTTTTGCTGACAAAAAAGTCGATGCTGCAATTGGTGTAAGAGATTCGATTGCGGTATCATTTATGAATGTTGCCGTTCAAAATGGCAGAGAGGTACCAAAAGACATTGCAATTGCTGGATTCCAAAATACAAAGTATGCAACGTTATCTAGACCAATGTTAACATCATTGGATATTCCAGTTTATGATATTGGTGCTGTCTCGATGAGATTATTAACAAAATTAATGAATGATCAAGAAGTTGAAAACATACGAATATCACTACCACATTTTATCGTGAAAAGAGAAAGTACTAAATAATATGTCGCTATACAAAACACTACAACAAAGAGATATGATTAAAGATGTTTCAGACGAATTACTTGCCACGTCTTTATTAGATAATGAGAAAACTACATTTTACTGTGGATTTGATCCAACAGGTCAATCCTTAACCGTTGGACATCTTGTTCAAATTGTGCGTATGAAATTACTGCAATCCTATGGACATCATCCGATTGTTTTGATCGGAGGCGCAACAGGTCTCATTGGCGATCCTAAACAAACATCAGAAAGAAAATTACTGACGCTTGAAGCATCTTTAGAAAATGCTTCAAAAATTGAAAAACAACTGAAACATTTTTTAGGTGAAAATGCCACTTATGTCAATAATTATGACTGGGTTAAAAATATTGATATGATTGGGTTTTTAAGAGATTATGGGAAGCAATTTTCAATCAATTATATGCTTGCAAAAGATACCGTTTCAAA
>DNNX01000095.1:2827-4289 GCA_003497445.1 Acholeplasmataceae bacterium
TCGGATCAATGGGGAAATATCACAACTGGTTTAGAACTAATTAGAAAAACACACCAAGAATCTCAAGCTCTTGGACTATCATCACCATTATTAATGAAATCAGATGGGACAAAATTTGGAAAATCTGAATCAGGAACGCTATGGTTAGATGATACATTAACTTCTGCATATCAACTGTATCAATACTTCTTAAATGCAAGTGATGCAGATGTTTTAAATTATTTAAATATGTTGACATTGCTTACAAATGAAGACATTCATACAATCATGGAAAAACATCAACAAGCACCTCATGAAAGACACGCTCAAAAAACACTTGCAAAAGAAGTTGTTTCCATGGTTCACGGTGAAAAAGGTCTTATGCAAGCTGAAAAAGTTACACGTGCACTTTTTTCAGGTAGTTTTGATGATTTATCAGAAGCAGATTTTCTTGTTTTAAAACAAGTGTTAGATGTTTCAGAAATAACCGATATTATGGAGGCATTGATTGCATTAGGTTTGGCTGCATCTAAAAGAGAAGCAAGAGAGTTTATTTCTAATCAAGCGATTTCAATGAATGGTGTGAAACTTACAGATCCTGAGTATCAATTTACAGCGAAAGATGCATTTTATGATCGATTTATTGTTTTAAGAAGAGGTAAGAAGAAATACGGACTTATTATTTTAAATTAAATGACAATTATTTTGTATAATCCTAAATCTCGTTTAGGAAACAATCAAAAACTACTTCATAAAATTGAGACCATGATCCGTAATCAAGGGGATGCTGTCGTTTTAAAAAATGTTTTAACTATTGGGGATACCGATGGTTTTTTAGAACAATTTAAAGCAACGGATCGGTTTGTAATTGTCGGTGGTGATGGGACCTTACATCAACTTGTGAACGCCATTAATATTCACCAAGTATCACAAGATGTGACAATGGTTCAAGCAGGTACAGGAAACGATTTTTTGCGTAGCTTAAAATCTAAAGATACATTGATTTCAATCAAACAATCACTCATGGATTTACCACATGTAGTCCATCAAGATAAAAAACAATATTTTATCAATGGGGTTGGTATAGGGTTAGATGGTTATGTCGGGCACATTGTTGATGAAAGTAGAATAAAAAAATCAAAATTGGGATTTTTTAAAGCGACACTTAAAGGATTAGCATCATTTCAACCTATTCAAATGACCTTGAAGATGCAAGATCAACATTTAGAGATTAAAAAAACCTGGTTTGTTGCTGTGATGCACAGTGCATATTTTGGTGGTGGGATGAAAATTGCACCCAACGCGAGCAGATCTTCTAAAACGCTAGAAGTTGTTGTTGTTAAAGATTGCCCAAAATGGTTATTATTTATAATTTTTCCGACTATCTATTTGGGATGGCATAAAATATTTAAATCATATGTAGAGTTTTATCAAACACAGGAAATTAACATATCTACAACAAAAAAAACATATGCACAATTCG
>DNNX01000026.1:0-4950 GCA_003497445.1 Acholeplasmataceae bacterium
ATTGAATGGAAAGTTATTTTTGGAAGTGACAAATGATAACATATATCCCATTACTCTTTGTAATGATACCAGTGGTTGCATCCATCATCATTTATTTATTTAAATATCGTATGGTGTCAAGACTTGTATTTTTGTTTCAATCGGTATTGATAAGTTTATACGTTTATCTTCTTGTTCAAGGTGTGTATGATAATCCGATCACACTTATATTTGGTGGGTGGACACCAGTATTTGCGATTAGTTTTTATGTTGATCAAACGACTATGATTTTCATAGGTCTTACATTATTTATGTGGTTTGTTATTTTACTCTTTACGTTTAAGAAACATCGTGATGACCATATGTATTTATTTTTCTTAATGTTTTTACAAGGTGTTTTTTTAGGCCTTGTCCAAACAAATGACTTGTTCAATTTCTTTGTTTTTCTTGAACTTATCACTGTTTTAGTAACAATTTTAATTTCTTATAATAAAAATGGACCATCGTATCGCGCAGGAATATATTATTTGCTTATCAATACATTAGGCGCGATGTTTATTCTTATTGGTATTATCTTATTGTATTACGTATATGGATCTATCAATATACAATACATTGCAAGTCAGATTCATAAATATTCAGATTCAAACATTATTAAACTTGCATATGTCATGATGCTTTCGGGTATTTCGATTAAAGCTGCGTTTGTACCTTTATATTCTTGGTTGCCTCGAGCACACGGTGTTGCTCAAACATCTATTTCTGCATTATTGTCAGGTCTTATTGTTAAATTGTCATTATACGGATTTATTCGTATACACCATGATATGTTTTCTGGTGCTTCTTATAATACCGGAACCTTTTTCTTTTATGTTGGTGCAATTACAGGGCTTGTTGGTGTGATGTTTGCGCTTGTACAAAAAGATTTGAAGCAAATCTTAGCCTATCATACTGTCTCACAGATTGGTTTAATGATGATGGGGCTTTCCTCATTGAATGCTGTCTCTTTTTCAGGCGGATTGTTACACATTTTAAATCATGCATTTTTTAAATCATTGTTGTTTTTGGCGGCAGGACAAATTATTTATACGTATAAAACAAAAAAAGTATATGAGATTCAAGGTGTTTTTAAATCGATGCCTATGACTGCCATCGTGTTAATCATTGGTATGTTAGGAATTAGTGGCATGCCTTTATTCAATGGTTTTGTATCGAAATCGCTCATTAAATATGCATTTAAAGATAATGCTTTTCATATGTTTTTATATACAATTATTAATATTGGAACAGTAACGTCTTTTTTAAAATTTTCAAGAGTTTTATTTGGACCAAAGCTTGATTTTATGATGATTTTTAGAGATTCTAAACGTATGATTTCAATGCTTATTCTTGCATCTACGATTCTTTTATTCGGTCTTTTATATACCCCCATTATTCAACTTATATTTCATTTTGATGCTAAACAAGTGATGCCATTTGCATTATCATCTTGGACTGATTATGCATTGTATGTGTTAATAGGGATTCCGTTATATAGATTCGTGATTAAAAAAGATGATCGTTTATTGCAAAAAATAAGACAATTTTCTATGAGTTTTGAAGATGCTAACTATGCACTCATCTTATACATAAGTGTTTTTATATCGGTGATGTTTTTTATGATTTAAATGTTTGATTGGATGTTCAAACAAAATGTAATTGTGATAAAATAAAATCAAGATGAATGAATAAATAAGGAGAATACACATGGATAAAAGAACTGCGTTAATTGTATGCGGTAACTCTGGTATCGATTACATGAAACTTGATTACCCAGTACAAGTTTTTCGTTCCATCCTAAATTTAGATGGAAAAGAGTACGAAGACTTTGTTGACATTACGGCAGAGGCATTTTACGATAAAATTGTTAAAGAACCAGATATTGATGTTTCTACTTCGCAAACAGCAACAGGTAAAATGGCAGAAGTGTATCAACAATTAAAAGATGAAGGATATCAAGACGCCATTGTTGTCACGATTTCTTCAAAACTTTCAGGTACGTATCAGGGTGCTGTTTTAGCAAAAGATATGGTAGAAGATTTCCCTGTTTATGTCGTAGACTCTAGAAGTGTTTCTTATGGAGAAGCGTACTTAGTATTAGAGGCTATCAAAGATATCAAAAAAGGTGTTAAAACAGAAAAAATCGTTGAAAGACTCAATCAAATTAAAGAAAATACCACCATGTATGTATTAGTAGATACACTCAAGTACTTGGTGAAAAATGGACGCTTATCTGGCGTACAAGGTATGTTAGGGAGCTTACTCAAAATCAAACCATTATTAAGATTAAAAAGTGATGGTGCACTAACGCCTTATGAAAAAATTAGAACAACAGCAAAAGCAAGAGAACGTCTTTTAGAAGTGATTAAATCTGATATAGAAGGTAAAAAAGTTAAATTATTCATTGTCTATACAAACAACCAAGATAAAGCTAACCAAATGAAAGAAGATATTTTAAAAATTCACGAAAAGTTAGATATCGATGTTGTACCACTTACACCTGTTGTTGGTGCACATGCAGGACCAGGGACTCTTGCAGTTGGCTACATTGAGTTAGCCTAACAATGAATAAGAAACATGCACATGATGTACTTAATGATCTATTAGTCAATATTTTTAATCAAATTTTATCGATTGAAGCAGAGTCATTAAGACAATGCGGCGTCACTTTATCGATGAGTGAAGTCCACGTTTTAGAGGCAATCTTAAAAACTTCTGAACCAAATATGGGTTCTGTTGCAAAAAGATTAAGGGTGACAATTGGAACATTAACGACTGCAATTAACACACTCGTAAAAAAAGGATATGTATTAAGATCAAAAGATCCAAAAGATAATAGAAAAGTAATTTTGAATCTTACTGAAAAAGCAGATCCTGTGATGAAAATTCACGATGCATTTCATGAGGAAATGATTAATAGAACGATTCAAGATCTACATATCGATCAAAATGAAGCATTAATTCAATCACTCGAACGTTTATCAACATATTTTAAAGAAAAATATTAGAAAGATGCAACCACTTACGTGGCTGTATCTTTTTTTATGAAAGGAATATAATAATGACGCATATAAAAATGAATATGTACGATCATGTAAACAATATGCCAAGTCATTCAAATCATAACCATATGGTTGATTACTATGTCACGTCACTTTTTAACGATAAACTACAAAAGTTGTTGAACTACATAGACAAAGAATTTAAAACATTGCAACCTGTTAATCTCGTCATTATCAAAGCACACATATCCAATATGTTTGCCAATCAAAGAAAAGATATGATGAGATATGTTAAAGATATTTTAACGGATCAATCATATGATAGGCATCCTAAAACTTTGAAACACATGATGCATCTTCATGAACCGATTATATTGACGGAAATCATTGATATCATCGCATATTTAATACACCACCATTTTGATGATTTTACGAAGCATCGACGGGTCAAATCAAATGTATATCATCATAAAAAAGAATCAACATTAAAAGCGTATCAACAACTATATCAAAGATATCATACCCATCAAAGATTTGTGCATATATGGGTGATTGAAAATGACCTTATTAAACATATCACACAATCAAATATCATGGTGAATATTTCATTTGAAACGATGGTTTTCAACACATATCAAGACAACGTGACACACCACATACTTCCGGAACCAGAAGATGTCATTGTGTTAGAGCATTGGTATTACAAATATATAAAAAACAGATCCAAAACATATGTATTATGGCTTATAAATGATGCACTTATGACACATATCAACCATATTCCAAGATCACTAGAAGTTGTGATTGATCTAGATATGCTTATGGAAGACGTGTGTATAGCAAATAATAACCTAACTTTAACAATTCATCAATTCAACAAAGAAGTTGTACCAACATTAAGAGAGATGCATCAATATTTTCGAATCAAGAAAATAACACATTATGTCTTCGGGAAAGCACTCGCACAAAGGCATATTTTCTATCGATGTTTAACCCTTGGATTTAGACATGTCATCATACAACCGAATGACATTCATGAAGCAATTTTAGAAGCACAAGCATTCATTGAACCGAGACACCTTAAAAAAATATAAAAAAGACACACTTTTCCCTTGCAATATCTTATTAAGTCATATATAATTGAATAGCTCGTGAAAAAATACGAGAAGGCTGTGAACTGGAAGGTTGTTGGCACACGGATAGCCGTTGTCTATGTGCTAAGTTTTTCTGGGGAGCAAGTCTATACAAGATTATAGGCGAAGGGAGCTATTATAATGGCAAAATCAAAAGACATCATCAAAATTCGTTTAAAAGCATATGATCATCAATTATTAGATGACGCTGCAAAGAAGATTGTTGATAGCGCAATCAGAACAGGCGCTGAGGTACAAGGTCCAATTCCTTTACCAACTGAAAAAGAGATCTTCACAATCTTACGTTCACCCCACGTGAACAAAGATTCTCGTGAACAATTTGAACGTCGTACGCACAAAAGACTCATACAAATTGTCGATCCAAATCCAAAAACAATTAGTGCACTTATGGACATCGATTTACCAAGTGGAATCGATATCGTTCTTAAAAAATAACAAAGGAGAAAACACATGGCAACAGGAATCTTAGGTAAAAAACTAGGAATGACTCAAGTCTTCTCAGAAGATGGACAACTCATTCCAGTCACTGTCGTCGATGTCTCAAACAATGTCGTGTTACAACAAAAAACACAAGAAGTTGATGGATATGTTGCAACACAAATTGGTTATGATGACATACGCGAAAAAGTCAGTAACAAACCACAGATTGGCCACACGAAAAAGGCTAATGCTGCACCTAAGCGCTTCGTAAGAGAAATTCGCTTTGACAACGGCAACGAAAACGAATTATCAAACTTAGCAGTAGGTGACAATGTCAAAGAGGATATCTTTAGTGT
>DNNX01000026.1:5266-6191 GCA_003497445.1 Acholeplasmataceae bacterium
ATGGCACATGGTTCTAGATATCACAGAGGACCAGGTTCAATGGGTCCAATCAAGGGAAATATGAAAGGTAAAAACTTACCTGGTCATATGGGTGCTGAAAAAGTCACCATTCAAAATCTAAAAGTCGTGGATGTAGATAATGAGAATCATTTATTACTCATCAGTGGTAGCGTTCCAGGTCCTAAAAATGGATACTTAGTGATACGCACTGCCATTAAACACGTGAAGTAAGGAGGACATCATGCCACAATTAACCGTAGTAAGTCAAGCTGGTAAAACCGTTGAAAAACTCACTTTAAAAGATGAAGTTTTCGGTATTGAACCACACAAACAAGCAATCTTTGATGTCGTCCAAGCACAACGTGCTGCAATGCGACAAGGTACATCAAAAACCAAAGACCGCTCTGAAGTATCAGGTGGTGGACGTAAACCTTGGAGACAAAAAGGAACTGGACGTGCACGTACAGGATCGATTCGTTCTCCACAATGGCGTGGTGGTGGAATCGTATTTGGACCAACGCCAAGAAGTTACACAGTGAAGTTAAATCAAAAAGTAAGACAACTTGCATTAAGAAGTGCACTCTCTTACCATCAAAAAAGCAATACATTAATTGTGTTGGATAAACTTGTTGTTGAAACACCAAAAACAAAAGATTTCAAAACCATGTTAGATGGTTTAAAAATTAAAGGAAAAGTATTATTTGTTGCTCCGTCATTTAACGACAAGGAAATTTTAGCAGCAAGAAATATTCCATCTGTTCAGTTTTCAACAGCATCACATGTCAGTGTCTACGACATCTTAAATGCGAAACACTTAGTATTAACAAAAGATGCTGCACTTGCGTTACAGGAGGTATTATCATATGAGTAAATATCATGATATTTTAGTTGCTCCTATCATTACTGAACAAAGTAATAAACTCAT
>DNNX01000026.1:6510-8391 GCA_003497445.1 Acholeplasmataceae bacterium
AGAAATTAAAAAAGCAGTAGAAACAATTTTTAATGTCAATGTATTGGCTGTGAATACAACCAATGTAAAACCTAAGTTCAAAAGAACCGGGAAATACGAAGGTTATACACAAGCATACAAAAAAGCAGTTGTCAAACTTGCTGATGGACAAAAAATTGATGCATTTACGGTCTAAGGAGGAAACATATGCCAATTAAAACATATAAACCCGTCACGAACGGCCGTCGTAATATGACATCATTAACATACGAAGAAATTACGACTTCAACACCTGAAAAATCTTTAGTCAAAACGATTTCTAAAACAGGTGGACGTAATAACCAAGGAAAAATCACGGTACGTCACATCGGTGGTGGTGCAAAACGTAAATACCGTTTAATCGACTTCAAAAGAAATAAAGACAATATTCCTGCAACAATTAAAACCATCGAATACGATCCAAACAGAAGTGCAAATATTGCGTTACTATCATATGCAGATGGTGAAAAGCGTTATGTCCTTGCTGCAAAAGGATTCGAAGTAGGATTAGAAGTTGTTTCAGGAGAACATGTGGATATCAAAGTGGGAAATGCATTGCCACTTATGAATATCCCCGTTGGTACGGTTGTTCATAACATTGAACTACACCCAGGTAAAGGTGGACAGATTGCACGTAGTGCTGGATCATCTGCTCAAATTCTTGGACGTGAAGAGAAATACGTACTCTTGAGATTACAATCTGGCGAAGTACGTAAGATTTTAGGAACATGCCGCGCAACAATCGGTGAAGTTGGAAATGAATCATGGGAACTTGTGAATATCGGTAAAGCTGGTAGAACAAGACACATGGGAGTCAAACCAACCGTACGTGGATCCGTCATGAACCCGAACGATCACCCTCATGGTGGTGGTGAAGGGCGTGCACCAATTGGACGTAAATCACCAATGACACCTTGGGGTAAAAAAGCACGTGGTGTTAAAACAAGAGACCATAAGAAAGCGTCAAACGATCTTATCGTTCGTCGTCGTTCTAACTAGGAGGATCATATATGGGACGTTCACTTAAAAAAGGACCATTTTGTGACAGTCACTTAATGGAAAAAGTTAAGAAACAAAATACTCAAAATGAAAAACGTGTGATCCAAACTTGGTCACGACGTTCAACGATTTTCCCTGAATTTATCGGACATACCATTGCTGTTTATAATGGTAAAGAACACGTACCTGTTTATATCACAGAAGACATGGTTGGTCATAAACTTGGTGAATTTGCACCAACAAGAACTTACCGTGGACACGATAAAGCAGATAAAAAAGCGGGCAAGTAAGGAAGGAAACTAAATGAAAGCACATGCAAAAACGGTACGCGTGACACCTCGTAAGGCACGCCTTGTTATCGATTTAATTCGTGGGAAAAATATTAAAGAAGCACAAGCAATCTTAATGTTTACACCAAGAGCAGCAAGCCCGATCATATTGAAAGTGTTAAACAGTGCGATAGCGAATGCTGAAAACAACAACAATGCATCTGTTGATAAGCTTTATGTAAAAGAAGCGTATGTCAATGAAGGTGTAAGACTTAAAAGATTATTACCACGTGCAAAAGGCCGTGGCGATATCATCCAAAAACGTACGAGCCACATCACTGTGGTCGTGGCAGAAAGAGAGTAGGTAGCAGATGGGACAAAAAGTAAATCCAATCGGAATGCGCGTTGGTATCATCCGTGGTTGGGAATCTAAATGGTATGCTCAAAAAACAGATGTACCTGCACTCATTAAAGAAGATAATGTCATTCGTACGTATTTAAATAAAGTGTATAAAAAAGCAGCCATTTCAAATGTTCAAATTGAACGTTTAAAAGGCCGTGGTGGTGCAGATCGTGTAAAAATCACTTTACATAC
>DNNX01000015.1 GCA_003497445.1 Acholeplasmataceae bacterium
TAGATTTAGTTGAAATGGAAGTACGTGAATTACTTTCAGAATATGACTTCCCTGGAGATGACATTCCAATTATCCGTGGATCTGCATTAGGTGCACTAAACGGTGAAGCACAATGGGAAGAAAAAATTGGTGAACTTATGGATGCAGTTGACTCATATATTGATCAACCAGTTCGTGAAACTGACAAACCATTCTTAATGCCGGTTGAAGACGTCTTCACAATTACAGGTCGTGGTACAGTTGCGACTGGACGTGTAGAACGTGGACAAGTTAAAGTCGGTGATGAAATCGAAATTATCGGTATCCGTGACACTCAAAAAACAGTTGTTACTGGTGTCGAAATGTTTAGAAAACTACTAGACTATGCAGAAGCTGGAGACAACATTGGTGCGTTATTACGTGGTGTACAACGTGATCAAGTTGAACGTGGACAAGTTTTAGCGAAACCTAAATCAGTGAATCCACACAGCGTATTTGAAGCACAAGTGTACGTATTATCAAAAGAAGAAGGTGGACGTCATACTGCATTTTTCTCAAACTACCGCCCACAATTCTACTTCCGTACAACAGATATTACAGGTGTCATTTCACTCCAAGAAGGTACTGAAATGGTGATGCCTGGAGATAACACAGTCATGACAGTTGAACTCATTCACCCAATTGCGATTGAAGAAGGAACAAAATTCTCAATTCGTGAAGGTGGACGTACTGTAGGTGCTGGATCTGTTACAAAAATTATTAAATAATCATTAAAATCAAAACATGAAGTCAATGCTTCATGTTTTTTTTATGTAAAAATTTATTGTTCGCTGTTTTCAAGTGAAAGCAAGCGGAAGATATGTTAAAATATTATACATGATGAAGTAAGGAGTTTATTATGATTGACACACACATACACTTAAATTTTGAAGATTATATTGACGACTTAGAAATTGTCATTTTAGATGCTGAAAAAGCAGGTGTGACACACATGATTGTTGTTGGAATCGATGAAGGTTCTTCCAAGTTAGCAATCGAATTATCCAAACAATATCCAAATCTATATGCATCTGTTGGCGTTCATCCTTCTGAATCAGAGAATATGTTTGAAATGCAAGCGACATCTACAGCTTTTATTGAAGACATGATTCAAGAAAATAAAGTGGTTGCCATTGGTGAATGCGGTATCGATTTATATCATGAAGATTTTCATTTAGACTATCAAAAAGAAGTGTTCATGAATCAAATAGAGCTTGCTAAAAAATATCAAAAACCACTCATCATACATTCGAGATCTGGTGTAAGAGAATGTATCGATATATTAAAACCATATCAGGGTCAAGTGACGGGTGTGTTCCATTGTTTTAATGGCACACTTGAAGAAGCAGATGAAATTTTATCACTTGGGTTTTATATCGGTGTGGACGGCCCGATTACGTTTAAAAATGCAAAAGATGCAAAAGCGATTGCAACTCATGTACCGATTGAAAAATTACTTATTGAAACAGATGGTCCTTATTTATCTCCAGAACCATATAGAGGTAGAAGAAATCAACCTGCAAATGTCAAATACATATTAAAAGCACTTGCCCAACTTAAAAACATGTCTGAATCTGATGTTGATGACATCACAACTCAAAATGCAAAAACACTGTTTTTGTTGCCTTAAGGAGGCAGTATGAAAAAAACGTTAGGATTACTTATCACAATTCTTTCCATCATTTTTCTTGTAGGATGTTTTGACACGAGATCAGTGATTCCTTATGAATCACCATCTACCTATGAATCGATGCGTATTGAAATGATTGCAGAGGTGTCTCCTTCTGTGATCGTTGTAAAAACAGAAACAGGACACGGATCAGGACTTATTTATAAACAAGAAGGCAATGTATATTACGCGATTACCAATCAACATGTTGTTGAAGATGGCGGAGAAATGTCTATTTATTTTGGTGGTTCAAGAGATGAGATTTCTGTAACAAAAGTTGCATCGAATGCTTTACTTGATGTTGCAGTGGTACAATTTGAAACTGAAGATCAACTTGTTGTCTATGATTCACGTGCCATCAATGGAGAAAAAATTGAAATTATTCGTGGTCAAGATGTCTATGCGATTGGTACTCCTGAGAATTTAAATAAATTTAATTATGTCACGCAAGGTGTCATTGCAATGGCATCCTTTCCATACAATGGCATTGATGATTTAGCGATTATGCATGATGCGGAACTCAATCCTGGAAATAGTGGCGGTCCACTTTTTAATTTAAATGGCGAATTCATTGGTATTAATGTCGCAAAAATACCCTCGATTGCAACTGAAACAGGTTCAATCGCTGCTGAAGGATTGAATTATTCATTGAACATTAATGAAATATATTTTAGATTTTTATCGACACTCGATGAAACTGATTTTAGTAAGATTGAGAGACGTCCTAGATTAGGGGTCACCGTGCAAGATTCTACAGTTTTCTTAGAAAATCCTGAGAATGATTCAAATGCAATTCCTGAAGATCAATTAGGTGTGGTTGTCATTGGACTCGATGAGACAAGAGATGCAATTAATTATTTAGAAATAAATGACTTGATCATTCGTATGAACGGTAATACCATTACAACGATTGCAGATATTGCATCAGAATTAAGTGATGCCGCTTTTGGTGATACGCATGAAGTGACGGTTTTAAGACGTGTCAATGGATCATTTGTAGAATTAACATTTACAATTACACTTACTTAACATGACACTTGTAGAACACTTAAAGAAACAAGCATTAACGATAAGCTTTGCTGAAAGTATGACAGGCGGTGCACTTTCAAAATATATCACACAGTTTTCAGGTGCATCCAATGTATTTAAGGGAAGTATTGTATGTTACGATACACAAGTAAAAGTCGATATATTAGGCATTCCACAACAGCTCATTAAGACACATGGCGTTGTTTCGCATAACGTTTGTGAGGCGATGGCCATATCATGTAAAAGGATGTTTAAAAGTGATATTGCTGTGAGTATTACGGGTTATGCAGAAGGTATTCATAAAGATATTTTTGTGGGTATCTCATATAAAGACACACAAGTTTTTCATATTAAAAGAAAAGCTCAAAACAGAGCACAAATGATTGATGACATTGTGTCATGGATTGTGGATAAAATTTTCGTGTTATGATGTTTGTATAAGCGTTATCTTTATGATATAATGTTATTTGCGTAGAAACGCTACGCCACCTTGTCACATATACGTGACCAATAGACCAGAAGGAGGAAAAGTATGAAAAAATATGAAGTGATGTACATCATACGTCCAAATGTTGAAGCAGAACAAGTAAAAGCACTTGTGAATCAATTCTCAGAATTGTTTCTTAGCAACAACAGCCAAGTGTTAGAACTCAA
>DNNX01000077.1 GCA_003497445.1 Acholeplasmataceae bacterium
AAATACATGTTTCAAGATTTAAAACCCTTTCTAGACTACTCTTTAGTTTATTAAGATACTCCGTTTTTATAATAGCCATCTTGGTTATATTATCTATATGGAGCGTAAATGTTGTTCCTGCAATCGCTGGACTTGGTATTGTAGGACTTGTCATGGGTCTTGGTGCGCAACGAATGATTCAAGATATGATTGCAGGCTTTTTCATTGTTTTTGAAAATCATTACGATATTGGTGATATTGTTGAAGTGAATGGCTTTAAAGGGACTGTCTTAGAACTTGGGTTAAAGTCAACAACAATTCAACATTGGACAGGTCATATTCAAATTTTTTCAAATAGTCACATGAGTCCTGTGATTAATTATTCAAGACATTTTGCTCAGGCTCTAGTCACTGTTTCTGTTCCTTATGATGCAGATATTAAGTTACTAACAACAACGTTAAACACTTCATTACGAACACTTAAAGTAAACACCGCTATCATTTCAGATGTCATTGTTTTAGGTGTCACAAAATTTTTAGCTTCTGGTATTGAACTTACTGTCACATGTCAAACGAAACCGAATTTACAATATGGTGTTGAAAGAGAGATTAGACTTTTTTTACTTGAACAATTGAAACAGCTTAATATCGAAATACCTTATGATCATATCGTCATAAGCTCTAAGGATCGATCATGACTGTTATCATCTTTTTCATTGCATTTGTCATCTTTTTTATAATCGATATTTTATGGTTGGGATTATTTGCTAAAAACATGTATCAATCTCAAATAGGGTTTATTTTAGCAAAAAAACCAAATTGGTATGCTGCCATCTTATTCTATATTTTATATATTGTGTTTCTGATGATATTTGCAATCTTGCCAGCATTACAAACATCATCCTTAAATGATGCCATGTTGTATGGTGCATTATATGGCTTTATTACATATGCGACATATGATTTAACAAATTTAGCTACACTTGAAAAATGGCCCCTTAAAGTTACTATCATTGATATCATTTGGGGTACATTATTAGGCTTTTCGGTCTCTACACTGACATATTTGATTGGTAGTTTACTATGACGCATATACTTGTTTTAAGTGTTGTAATGTTAGTTTATTTACACTTATGGTTTTTAATAAGCGTTATAAGAAAAAACTTTGGTCTTGTCGATATTGCATGGGGACTAAGTTATGTTGTCATTGTTTGGACTGTATTTTTACATACTAAAACAATAACAACTGCATCTATACTGATGCTTGTAATTGTAACTTTATGGGGTCTTAGACTGACCTATTACTTATTTTTAAGAAATTGGTCTAAACCTGAAGATTACCGTTATGTAAACATGAGAAAAAATTGGGGAAAACACCCCAATCTTAACGCATACATCAAAGTTTTTTATTTTCAAATTCTTTTGGCAAGTGTGATATCACTACCGATTCAAAGTGTCTTTTATGTCACTGAAGGATTTGAGTGGTACCATATTTTATTTTTAGTCTTCGGTACTTTATTATTTATGTTAGGGTTTGCCTTTGAAAGTATCTCTGATGCGCAACTAAAACGATTTAAATCTCATCCTGAAAACAAAGGAAAAATCATGGATCAAGGCTTGTGGGCGTATACAAGACATCCGAATTATTTTGGTGATTTCGTGATCTGGATCAGTTATTTTGTCATCATGTTTTACAGTTTAGATGTCCGTTATGTATTTGCGATCATAGGGACATGTATAATGGGATATTTATTAAGATATGTCTCTGGTGTTCCTTTACTAGAAAAAAGATATAAAAATGATCCACAATATCAAGCATATGCAGAAAGTACCCCTATTTTCTTTCCTAAATTTAAAAAATAAGTCATAAGACTTATTTTTTTATACTTTCAACGTACTTTATATATTTTGACATATCAAATTTTCTTTCTAAGCCTTTATCATTCATATATCTAAGTTTTCCTAAAATTGGACGCTCTGTCCATGCACGATCATGACGTCCATAATTCCATGCAACACTTGTATAAGAATTCGGATCTCTTCCGTCTAAAAAATATTTATTATTAAGATATAACGTTATTTCATACGCTTCTTTATAGGAATTAGACCATTCAATGATTTTTTTTGCCCAATACATACGCATATAATTATGCATGTACCCACTAAATATCATCTCTTGCATTGCTGCATTGAAATAAGGATCGTGAGTTTGAGCTTTTTCAAGTTGATCTTTAGTGTATAGATGGGGTCGATAATCGTCTTGATGATGGTCCATGGTAAGATACGCCCAAGGTTCTGTCATATGTTCAAATTGATCATATTGATGATTGTAGTACACAAAATTAAAGGCGAGCTCTCTTCTTACAAACACTTGCTCAAAGATGCCATCGAATATTGCTTGATCGATTAAGTTTTCTTCTTTAGCTTTTTTAATTTCATGAACAATTTCTAGGGATGCTATTTGACCAAAATGTAAGTATGGAGAGAGTGTTGATGTTACGTGTTCACCTGGTGCATTTCTATCTAAATAATTTTTTGCTTTGTACTCGATGAATGATTTTAATCGTTTTTTAGCTTCTTGATATCCACCAACAAAATAAGGTGTTTCTAAGACATCTTGATAGATAGGAAGTGTTTTTACAAAGTCCTTGATTGAATTCAAATCTACATCGCTTTTTAACTCAATATACTTACCTTGATATGTAGGCAATGTTTCATAGTCATCAAAGGCATCAAATTGTTTGTGGAGCTTTGGACGAATCGTATATGCACCATATTCCATCTTTTGAGAGGCAACTTCAACAGGTACAATAAGTTCCGTATCTACTTCAATCATTGTGTATTGATCTTTGATGTTTTTATACAGGTCGTTTCTCCAAGATCTAGGATGTTTTAAATACGCTTTATCTAAGATGATCAAATCGCCTTGTTTTAGTATAGCCATGATGTTTTTACTTGGATCTCCAAACGCGAGTTTAAATGGTATTTTTAATGCTCTAAAAGCGTGTTCAATTTCTTTTATTCCCTCTAACATGAAGACATAATGCCTTCTATTGGCTTCTTTGTAGCTAGGAATGACATTAAAAACAACCATCAAAGGACAGTTTTTTTCATTTGCTAATTCAATGGCATAGTTGAGTGCATGGTTATAGTGAATTCTTTGTGCACTTTGCATCCAATATATGACACGATTTGTTTTTGTAGATGTTACTTCTTGAATCGTTTTAATTCGACTTAAGTTCATGAATTCTCCAAGTAAGCTAAAGTGTTTTTTGAAGCTGTTTAATGATAGCAATTTTCTTTTCTTGTGTGACAAAATGCTTTTGTCTAAATACGTCATAATCTATAATACATTCATCCAATATCGCTTCATATAATTTAGCAGCATATAATAATGGTTTAGAGACATCTTTTGAAAATGCATCTATATGATCATAAGCATATTGATAATAGTTTCTAGCAATACCAGAAAGTTCATCAAAAAGATGTTTAAATCTTTCTGAAGGACCTTCAATCATTTCTTCTTTTATCTGAATATTATATGTTTTAAGCAGGGATTGTGGAATATAAATTCTACCTTTTTTAAAATCTTCACCAACATCTCTTAAAAAGTTTGTGATTTGCATGGCATATCCTAGTTGAATTGCAAATTCTCTCAATTCATGATGTTTTTTTGGTGCAAGAATTGGAAGTAACATAAGACCAACTGAAGATGCAACATAATAACAATATGACAAAACATCTTCAAGTGTTTCGTATGATTTAATCGTGATATCAATTCTTTGACCTTTAATCATTTCAAAGTACGGTTTAAAATCGTAATCATTTCCGTAAAAATTATCTTTGATTAATTTTAATGCTCTAAACACTCTAAGTGTTGTCTTTTTGTTATCTCTAAAATCAGCCAGTTCTTTTTCAAGTTTATTCAAGCCATCAATATCTTGATGTTCATCGATGAGATCGTCAGCATAACGACAAAAGGCATATACGACGTATATCGCGTGTCTTTGTTTTTTATTGTCAATTTGTGAAAATGCTTTATAAAATGTTAGTGAGTTCTTTTTGATAATTTGTTCACAATACTTAATGAGTCGCCATTCTTTGAGATAAATGAACAAAAGAATCCCTAAGACAGCTATAAAAAGCCCAAGTATACTTAAAGTAAACCAATCATTCATTTGGATGATCCTTTAAAATTTCGTTCACAGCAAGTTTTGCTGATTTTAATACAATCGGTACACCAGGACCTGGATGTGTTGAAGATCCAGTAAAATAGACATTTTTAAGAGGTTTTAAAGTTGCTTGTGGTCTGAAATATAAGCTTTGATTTAATGTTGGACGTAAGCCAAAAGTAGCACCATGATTTAAATTAAATTTCTCTTCCCATGTATTTGGGGTTGAAACATGAAAGACTTCGATGTGTTCGCGAATATCACTAAATGTAGGAATTTGTTCAATCATAGATAATATTTTTTCTTGATATGAACTGATTAGTTGATCATCCCAAACGACATGCTTTTCTTGAGTATTTGGTACTGGTACTAGCACATACAAAATTTCTTTTCCTTCAGGTGCAACAGATGCATCTATTTGAGAGGGTGAGTATAAATAAAATGATGGATCTTCAGGAATGACAGAGTCAAATAAATCGTTAATATTCTTTTTGAAATCTGCAGCAAATCTTAATGAATGAACATCCGTTGGATATTTTTTATCCAACCCTAAATACATGATAAATACTGAAGATGAATACCTCATCTTTTTAATTTTTTTGTCTTTAAATTTACCTCTATTTTTAGGTTTTTTAATTAAATTCTCAACTGCCCATGGGAAATCTGCATTAGTTAAGACAATATCTGCTTCTTTAATGTCTTCTTTGATGCGTATACCTTTTGCAACATTGTTTTCAATAAAGATTTCATCAACAGGTTGATTTAAATGAATACGTCCACCTAATTCCAAAAATCTTTTTTCCATGGCAACTGCCATTTTATACATGCCACCTTCAATGTAATGAATACCATATAAAAGCTCAATCATCGGAATGACCGTATAAATAGATGGCCCTTGAAATGGAGACACGCCAATGTAAAGTGTCTGAAATGATAATGCTTGTCTTAATTTTTCATTTTTTACGAATCTTGAAATAGAATCATATGCATTATTGAGCGTTTTTAGACGATATCCATGATAAGGTGTTTTTAAATTAAAAAAATCTCTTTTTCTACGATAAGATACATCTAGAAAATGCTTTTTAGCAATAATGTATCGACCATAAACATCTGATAAATACGATAAATATCCATATGCCTCATCTTCACCAAATGCCTCTAGTG
This sequence comes from Acholeplasmataceae bacterium, assembly GCA_003497445.1. Lineage (GTDB taxonomy): Bacteria > Bacillota_I > Bacilli_A > Acholeplasmatales > Acholeplasmataceae > UBA8290. The sequence goes on from DNNX01000077.1 coordinate 5,316, forward strand.
TTTTCATAAGTTTATTAAGATTTGAAGAGACTTGAAAAGATGTCCCGTCTCTAAAATATAATTTATAAA
>DNNX01000022.1:0-5269 GCA_003497445.1 Acholeplasmataceae bacterium
GGATACTGAATACGTGATCTCATAATCTCCTACAACGAGACGATTCAATGACTGCATGTCGATGGAACATGTATATGTTTCACCATTTAATTGCGCGAAGCATTCTGGTGCAACAAATGTTTCACCTACACGGATTGTTGTTAATGCAGGTGCAATATACATGTTAATTTGGTTATTTTCAATCACATGAATGTATCGTGTGACAACCCTTTGATTATCATAGGCATCTGTGACATTATAAGTAATTGTATACACTCCAGGTGTTTCCGTATTTAATGTTGTGATACTTTGTACCGATGTTGTACTTAAATCCGTGTATGCAATCCCTTGGTCCACATATGTAGTACCCGCATAAATGGTATCAACAGATGCATTAAGGATGACTTCTGGAGCAGTGGAGTCTTCAATTGAAACTTCAAATGTTTGAGAGGCTTCAAACCCAAATAAATCTTTTACGGTAATGATGACTTCATAAACACCGACTGTTTGATAATCAATCGATTCTTCGACAAAGACATCATAATCTTCACTATTTGTATTGACATTAAACAACAATGTTTCAAAATTAATCGGATCAGAACCGAGTTCATGTGTAAGATCAAATATTGTACTAAAAGAAATTTGAATCGGTTCTAAAACTACGACTTCTCTTATTAATGTATAAATTAATGCACCATTCTCATAAATATCATACGTTACAATATATGTGTCTGGAGATAATACATCGATATCTTCAGTCACAACAACATCATAAAAATCAATATTCTGAAATAAAATATCTAAACCTAAATCAATATAATCTTCTCCATAAGGCACTTCAATACGACTAGAACCTTTTAAAGAAACCGCTTCTTCAACAGATACAGGAGTGCTTGTTTGTATTTCAATTTCAGCATATACGCCGTAGTAATCATCTAAATATTCATCTGATTGAAACCAAATCCATAACCCCTGATCTTCTGAAGAAAAATCTAGTGTGACATATTGTAGTGAGGTTCCAGTATATGCATTTTCTATATTTTCATTAAAAATGTATAGATAATCATAATCAAGTTCTAATTCAAATTGAGCATTAAATGTTATTTCTAAGACACTTAAATCTTCAATTGGCGGAATATACCACAAGAGATCTTCTAAGTTACCATATGGAAAGTGCGCTGTTTCAATGACATCTACAAATTCAAATTCGAATGTCATCGTTGTTTGAAAGACACCCTCTAAATATATACCTAAATGCACGACAGATTGGGTTGCATCAAATGGAATAGACGTCTCATATATAAAATCAGATGCATCCACTTCGGTATCTAAATAACTAAAGTAAACATCATAATCTTCATTAAATGATAACGTTGCTTCATAGTTTAATAAAGGGTGATCAATAAAGCGCATGTCTTTATCAAACTCAACATCACCAATTAATAATTTAACATCTAACACAGTATCCATTGTAATATCAAATGAAATAGTGCCATTGGACTCACTGACGTTTGTAATCGTAATGTCCATGAGTGTTCCATCACTATGAAATAAAATGAATGAGGTTGTTGTGCCAGCCTCTTTAAATAAATTTAAATTGGAAATGGCAGCTTGATCTAAATTACCGTAAAATTCATAATTTTCATCATTTGGAAAAGTAATTGGTTCCGTAATGTCACCAATATTTGGTCTAAAAACAAAGACTTCATTGATGCCTTCTCCATTAGATGTATACGCATACCCAAGTTCATTTCCTTCGTAGTCTTTATCAACACGATAAATAATCAGTCCTGAATCCGGTAATGTGGACTCATATTTACCATCTTGATAACGATATTCTAAATAGACATATTCATTTGAATATCCAGTATCAATTCGAAGCAAGTTTTCTTCACTTTCTGATAAGGGATTTAAAGAATAAGATCCTGAAGCAGTGATCGTTGTCACATTATCTATCCAACCACCATACGTTTCTTTCATGTATCCTAGCATATGGACTGGAGTATTGGCACTGTTATCCATAAGCGACCATGGACCTGCATTGTCTAAATTAAAAAAATCGTAGTAATGATATAAATCGGGTGCCCCTAATAAATGAAACGTTTCATGAGCGAGGACACCCACACTTGCTTTCATATCATAATTTCTAGAGTCACCCAACAAATTAAAAGTGTACGTATAAGCTTTAACACCATTAATTTCCGGTGAATCTTGATCATTAAAAACATCATAAAGTTCCCATTTGTGTGGCCATAATAATGATCCCCATCCGTTATCTTCACCACTGACCATGAAGGTAATCGAATCGATTTCTCCGTCATTGTTAACATCTAAATCGATGGCTGGATCAATTAGTCCTAAAGCGTCCACTTCGTTGATGGCACGTTTTAATAAGTTGTGTTCTCTTTCTGCTTGATTACTATTAGAATCATCAACACCATCAGGATTTGATGTTGTTCTCGGTTCATAATAACTTCTGTCATAAATATCTGTGTAATAATAAATTTCACCTTCAGATAACACAATTTCTGAGATGATATCAAGTTTACCGTAGGATGCCTCTAAATAATAATCTCTAAGAGATATTTGATTGACACCATTAAACATATTTTCATAATATCCTAAATCATAAGGTGCCTCATAATTTTGTTCATCATTAAAACGAATAAAAATTACAACATTATAAAAAGATGCAAATCCTTCGAGTGTTGCATTCATATCTTCATGAATTTCAGGTTGACTTACAATTGAATTCGCTTCCACACCTTGAAATATATGTAATTGAAACATTGTAAGGAATAACATTCCTATAATAATCATGATTTTTTTCATTAGCTAAATTATATCATAAGGATGAATCTACACTTTATATTTTATAAAAAAAGGGATAAATCCCTTTTTTTATAAAATGTTCAAGTTAATATGATCAAATGTATAAGAGCTTAAATCAATATCTTCATCGTAATTTACATTGTCAAAATCAAATCCATGAATGTGGTAAAACTCATCAATAAAATCTTTTGTACCTTGGAGTTCTAATAAGTGATCTTGAGATTTTTCAAGTTTTTCTAATGTTTCTTTTTGAATATCCTCTTGCATTTCATAATGATCAATACGAATTCTATGAAGTGCATCCACACGTCTTAAGTCTCCATAAACCATATCTTTGAATAATCTATGTTTATGTTGAAGTGTTGTTTCATGAACACCTTTTTCTTTCATGACATCAAATAAGCACGCAATATAAGAGGTAATACCTGGAATAAATACGGAAGCTTTCGTAACAACTGCTTTAGAAGATGAAATAAGAGATTCACCTTGATATTTATCTTTTAACCATGATTGCATACGCAATGATGTAGCCTCTAAATCATCTTTTGCTTTACCAATGGTACCTGCACGATAAATTTTATCCATCGACCCACTACCGACATACGTATAACTGATTGTTTTTATACCTTGATTTAATACATGTGCTTGATCAAGGTGATGTAACCAAGATTCCCAATCAGATCCACCCATCACATAGACAGTATTTTTGATATCTTCTTCAGTTGCAGCATCCATATGAAGCGATTTTAATGTTTTAGTTGCAATATCAATAGTATCTCCGTCTAATGGTGATCCAATTGGCTTTAACGCGGATCTGACTAAATCTCCAGTTTCAGGATTAGGTCGAGCACCTGCTGCGAGTGAATAAATGACTAAATCTACTTTACCAAATTCACGTTTAATCACATCAATCACTTCTTGTTTTGTTTTATCACTAAACGCGTCTGCAATGATATCCAAGTGTGTTGATCCTAATTTTTTAGCTTCTTCTAAAAAATACACATTGTTCCAAAATCCAGCGGTGCCTGTGCGTTTCTCAGAAGGTGCTGCTTCAAATGATACATTGATTGTATTTGCATTGGTTGCAACTGATAACGCTACTCTAGAAGCTAACCCATATCCTGAAGAACCGCCAATAATCAAAATATTTTTTGGACCGTTAAATGTCTCTAATAATGCTGCCTCATTAAAAAGTGTTTGAATATATGTTTTTATGCCTTTTGGATGTGCATTCAAAAATACATTAGATCGAATAGATGGACGAATAATCATGTCTTTTTCTCCTTTTTAAATTGTACATAAAATGTATGAATTTCTTGAGCAATTTGATGAATAGGTTGATGATGATTATCAATCATCAAATGAATGTTGGCTATCTTTGAAGGATGAAAGACTTCATCATCACTCATTGATCTTTTTTTAATATGTGCTTTCGTATCTCCTCTAGCAAGCATACGAGATTGTCTTATTTCTTTAGAACTTTGGATATAAACAATGCAAACATCATTTGGAAATATTTTAAAGACAGCATTACATCCATTAGGATCTAAAATAACAACTTTATTTGCATTCACTTCTGTTTTTTGAAGACCATACAATGCATCTTGATACACTGAGGTTTCTACAAAAGCATCCTCAGAAATCAGATCGAGAAATGCCTCTTTTGAGATAAAATGATAGTGAATGTGATTTTGTTCATATGCTCTCATGTCACGTGTTGTCGTCGTTATACTTTTTATATAGTGATATATATTCACTAAATAATTTGCAATTTCAGTTTTACCACTTGCACTCGCGCCGACAATTACTAACATATTTCTCCTTCAAATCTTATTCATTATACATGGAAATATTTTTTTTTACAATCAATTATCTTGATTTTATATACCCCGTGGGGTATACTGAAATTGAAGGGTAGGTTTGTATGTTATGTGATACGCAACTTAAAAATAGAATTAAGCGCACAAAAGGTCAAATGCAAGGTGTCATAGACATGATGGAAAACGATTGTGCTTGCATGGAAATTGTTGTGCAACTTAAAGCAATTCGTTCAAGTATTGATAAAGCAATTGGTATCTTAACAACTGAAAACTTAAAACAAGCGATAACAGATACCAATAACATATCTTCTAAAGAAGTTGAAGATGCTATCAATATCATCATAAAGGGGATATAATATGTTTTCATTCGATGTTACACAAAAAACTAAGCAAGATGTATTTTATCATGATGCACATTTTGATGCCATTATAGTTGGTGGTGGTCCAGCTGGACTTAATGCAGCTTTATATCTCATTAGAAAAGGCAAACATGTCGGTGTGATCACTAGAGAAATTGGTGGACAATTACACAACACCTCTGAAGTCGACAATTATTTAGGTTTCAAGCATATTTTAGGAAAAGAATTATCTGATCAATTTTTAACACATGCCAATCATTTAGATATTCCTATTTTGCA
>DNNX01000022.1:5582-6188 GCA_003497445.1 Acholeplasmataceae bacterium
GTTAAAGGAGAAATGACATTTGCAAATAAAGGTGTATCTTACTGTACAACTTGTGATGCACCATTTTTTAAAGACAAACATGTGATTGTTGCAGGTGGTGGTAATAGCGCTGCTGAAGCCGTGATTGATTTAGTACCTTGGGCCTCAAAAATCACAGTCGTGCACAGAAGTCAATGGCGAGCAGATGCAATCTTATTAAGAAAATTAGAAGACATTCCTAATTTAACCATTCATTTAGAAACTCAAATATTAGAAGTTCTAGGAGATACATCCATGAATGGTCTAATGGTAAACAATAAATCTAGTAATGAGACTTTCACGATTGATGCACAAGGGTTATTTATTGAAATCGGAACCATTCCAAATGTCTCTCTAATTAAAGATTTAGTTGCCTTAAATGAACGTGATGAAGTGATTGTTAATGATATGCAAGAAACGAGTTGTGAGGGATTATACGCTGCTGGCGATGTTACCAATCAACCTTTTAAACAAATTATTATCGCAACTGCTGAAGGTGCTAAAGCAGCACTTGCAATGAATCAATATTTAAACAAATAAAAAGGAGAAAACAATGGCAAACTTATTAAATGATCAAGTGAAAGATCA
>DNNX01000107.1 GCA_003497445.1 Acholeplasmataceae bacterium
TATAAGTTTTCTACATATGCTACTTGGTGGATTCGTCAAGCAATCACAAGAGCTGTTGCCGATCAAGCAAGAACCATTCGTATTCCCGTGCACATGGTGGAGACGATTAACAAAATGATTCGTATTCAAAGACAACTTGTTCAAGAATTAGGTAGAGAACCAAGTGTTGAAGAAATTGCAGATAAAATGGGCATCACACCTGAGAAAGTTCAAAACATTCAACGCATCGCAAAAGAACCTATTTCTTTAGAAGCACATGTTGGTGAAGAAGAAGATTCTTCACTTGGGGATTTTATAAGTGACCCAAATGCACTCACACCACATGAATACATGCTTAAAGAAATGGTGAATCAAACTTTAGATGAAGTTTTAGAAACACTGACTGATAGAGAAGAAAAAGTCTTACGTTTGAGATATGGTTTATTCGATGGAAAAAACCATACACTTGAGGAAGTTGGTCGTGAGTTTGGTGTTACAAGAGAACGTATTCGACAAATTGAAGCAAAAGCTTTACGTAAATTAAGAAGTCCATCAAGACAAAATAAATTACGTGAATTTTATTATGGCAAGAAATAAACGTATTGATAGTATTGCTGAAGCACTTAAGGGATACCATACTGCATTAGATATTGGTACGGATCATGGCTATGTATTAAAACATGCACTGGATCAACACTACATTAAAAAAGGTATCGCCAGTGATTTAAGAAAACAACCTCTAGAAAAAGCAAAAACTCTACTAAAAAACTATCCGGTTGATTTTTATTTAACGGATGGTTTTTTATCTATAGATAAACCTTTTGATGTTGTTGTCATTGCAGGTATGGGTAGCCATACAACGATTGAGATTATGAAACAACGATTAGACATACAAGCAGACTTTATTTTGATGCCACATGATCATTTACACGAAATAAGAACATTTTTATGTGAATATGGATTTGTGATAGATTATGAGAAAATCATTGAAGATAGGCATTTTTATACTCTTTTCAAAGTGTTTAGGGGTAAAATGACTATGTCTGAAAAAGAGATTTATACTGGGTATCATGTCATCAAAGATGACACTTATAAAAAATATATCAAAATGAAGATGGTACATTATCAAGCATTGGTAGCTAAAACGCACTCAGAAAAACAAGCATTTTTTAAGAAAATAGAACGTTATTTTATGGAGGAATTACATGACATCCATGAGTGAATTAAAATATATTGATCGACTTCTTCAAATTTTTAGAAGAAGTAGTATTTATGATCGACCGCATGATATAGATTTAAATGATGCAGATATTATGGTTTTATATTGTATAGGCTTTTGTGAAGATTTGAAAAATATTAAACTATCTGATATAGCTTCACGTTTAAAAGTGACGTTGCCAGCAGTGACGCATAAAGTACAAACATTAGAACACGCAGGTCTCATCAAAAAAGAAAAAGACACATAGGATAAACGTATTACATACGTTAAACTCACGGATAAAGGTCAAACTTATGTTGTATCTTCTAAAAAAACTAATTATCAACCGTTAAAACTAATATTAGAATCTATTGGTGAAGAGGATACACATCACTTAATTCAAATTCTAGAGAAAATTTATAACAAATAGAAAGTAGCTGACATGAAAACAATTTTAAGATATTTAAAACCATATAGACTGGGGATTATTATTATCTTCTTTTTAGTAGGGACAAGAGCAGTATTAACACTATTACTGCCGCTTATTTTAGGTCTACTCATAAATGAAGGTATCGGACTAGCAGTAGGTGCCAGTCCAGATACTCAAAAAATATTACTTTACAGTGGCTATATGCTTTTAGCATCACTTCTAAGTATTATCATTACTGTCGGTAGTGGTTATATGGAAACAACGATTTCTTCTAAGTTTGCAAAAACATTAAGAAGAGACTACTATAAAAAAGTGCAACAATTTTCACTTTCTGAAGTGGATGATTTTTCGATTGCATCTCTCATAACAAGATCTACCAATGATATTCGTCAACTTCAAATGAATGTGAACACCATGTTAAGACTTATTATTTTACAACCTGTGTTTGCAACGGGTGCTATTGTCTTTTCAGTGATTCAGCAACCAACTTTATCGATGGTACTGATTGCCTCTATTTCAGCACTTATCTTTATGATTGCGATTGTATTCAGTATCGTCTTACCAAGGTTTGAAAAAGTACAATTACTCGTAGATAAACTGAATCAAGTGATTCGTGAAAATTTATCTGGTTTACGCGTTGTAAGGGCATTTAATACGCAAAAAGTACAAGAGAATAAAATTAAAAAAGCAGCAAAAGACTCAATGGATTTAAACATTTTTGTCAATCGTGTATTAACGGTGATGTTTCCTGTGATGTCAGTGATCATGGGTGTGACATCGGTTGTGATTATTTATTTAGGGAATGAATACTTTTTAGGTGTTGTCCCAGGTTTTGACCCTGGATCACTCATTGCACTTCAACAATATTCAATGCAAGCAATTTTAGCGTTTATGTTTTTATCCTTCACATTTATTATGATTCCAAGAGCATTAATATCTGCAAAACGTGTAGCTGAGGTCCTCAATAGAAATATTGATATTCAAGATCCAATGGAACCTTCACCTTTACCAAATACATTTAATGGTGAAATAGAATTTAAAAATGTCAGTTTTCAATATGCCGATGCACCACAACCCATATTAAAAAATATTAGTTTTAAAGCAAAAGCCAATCAAACCACTGCGTTTATTGGTTCCACTGGATCGGGTAAATCCACGTTGATTCATTTAATTCCAAGGTTTTATGACGTATCTGAAGGTCAAATATTGATTGATGGTATTGACATTAAATCTATGAAACAACATGATTTACATACATTGATTGGTTATGTCCCACAACAAGGAATATTATTTTCTGGATCCATTGAAAAAAATATTATGTTTGGTCAAGAAGAAAAAGATGTTGAATCTATAAAAAAAGC
>DNNX01000002.1 GCA_003497445.1 Acholeplasmataceae bacterium
TTCCTTTTCAAGCCTTTTATTCTTCATCTAAAGCGGCATTAAATAATTTTACATGGGCACTTCAAAATGAAGTCAAGCCATTTGGCATCTCTGTTTGTGCACTCATGCCAGGGGATGTTAAAACAGGATTTACAACACATAGAAAGAAAAACACTCAGATAACAATTGAGTATGGTGCAAGAGTCAAGAAATCAGTGGCAACCATGGAAAAAGACGAACAAAATGGAATGCATCCAGGTGCCATTGCAAACAAAGTAGCATCTTTAATTAAAAAGAAAAAAATGCCCATACAAGTTACTGTTGGATTTCAATATAAAGTGTTACTTTTTATTAAACGGTTGGTATCGGCAACATTTGCTAATAAGATCTTAGGATCGATGTATGGATTTTTTAAGCTAAAATAAGCCAAAAACTTGACTTATTGATGAACCTATAATAAAATACAATTGCTGTGAAAAAAACACATCAATGATAAATAAAATATTTGGCTTATTTAAGCCAAATATTATTTTGAAATGAAAAATGAAACACATGGATATGTGTAAAGAAAGGAGATCCAATGCCTACAATCGCACAACTCGTACGCAACGGACGCACCAATAAATCATATAAATCTAAATCACCAGCACTTGGATATGGATTTAATGCGTTACAAAAAACAGAACGTAATTATAGTTCTCCTCAAAAACGTGGTGTTTGTACCCGTGTAACAACGATGACACCTAAGAAACCGAACTCTGCATTAAGAAAGTATGCACGTGTACGTTTATCAAACGGTACTGAGGTAACTGCATACATTCCAGGAATCGGACATACGTTACAAGAGCACAGTGTTGTACTCATTCGTGGTGGACGTGTGAAAGACTTACCTGGTGTACGTTATCACATTGTTCGTGGAACATTAGATGCAACTGGTGTTCAAAATCGTAAACAAGCCCGTAGTAAATATGGCGCAAAACGCCCAAAATAAAATAATTTATAGAAATTAAAAGAAAGATGGTGATGATATGCCTCGTAAAGGCCATATCGCTAGACGTGATGTGTTACCTGATCCAATTTATCAATCAAAATTGGTCACAAGAATTGTAAACACAATCATGCTAGATGGTAAAAAAGGAACTGCCCAAAGCATCTTATATGGTGCGTTTAACCGTGTCAAAGAAGCTACTGGCAGAGAACCAATTGAAGTATTTAATGAAGCTTTAAATAACATTTCACCAGTCATTGAAGTGCGTTCAAGACGTGTCGGTGGACAAAATTATCAGGTACCAGTTGAAGTCAGAGCATCTCGTAAACAAACATTAGGTTTAAGATGGTTGATTCAATATGCACGCTTGAGAAACGAAAAAACGATGGAAGAACGTTTAGCAAAAGAAATTCTTGATGCTTCTCAAGGATTAGGTGCTGCTGTTAAAAAACGTGATGATGTTCATCGTATGGCTGAAGCGAATAAAGCTTTCGCACATTACCGTTGGTAGAAGGAGCTAAAAATGTCACGACAATACCCATTAGAACGTACTCGTAATATTGGTATTATGGCGCACATTGATGCCGGAAAAACAACAACAACTGAACGTATTTTATATCATACAGGACGTATCCATAAAATTGGTGAAGTCCATGATGGTGCTGCAACAATGGACTGGATGGCACAAGAACAAGAACGTGGAATTACCATTACATCTGCAGCAACCACTGCTTTTTGGAACGATCATAGAATTAACATTATCGATACCCCAGGACACGTTGACTTTACTGTAGAAGTATCACGCTCGTTACGTGTACTGGACGGAGCAGTTACTGTACTTGACGCTCAAGCTGGTGTTGAACCACAAACAGAAACGGTTTGGAGACAAGCAACAGACTATAAAGTCCCACGTATCGTCTATGTAAATAAAATGGACAAAATCGGTGCCGATTTTCAAGCAGCGATTGAGTCTTTAAAAGATCGTTTAGGTGTAACAGCTGTGCCAATCCAATGGCCAATAGGTGCTGAAGCTGATTTCACTGGAATTATTGATTTAGTCACAATGACAGCGTCAGAATATGACGGTGAAATGGCTGAAGAAACAAAGCAAATAGACATTCCAGCACATTTAAAAGCGATTGCTGAAGAAAAACGTATTGCTCTTATTGAAGCTGTTGCTGAATTTGATGAAGAGCTTATGATTAAATATCTTGAAGGTGAAGACGTCACAAACGATGAAATCAAACAAGCAATTCGTAAAGGAACGTTAAAAGTTGAATTTTTCCCAGTCATTTGTGGTACATCTTTTAAAAACAAAGGTGTGAAAAAAATGATTGATGCTGTAATCGATTACTTGCCATCTCCAGTGGATGTAGAAGCTGTAATTGGTATGAATTCAAAAGGTGAAGAAGTCAAACGTAAACCTAGCGATAATGAACCATTCTCTGCCTTAGCATTTAAAGTGATGACAGACCCATATGTAGGACGTTTAACATTCTTTAGAGTGTATTCAGGAAAATTATCGTCTGGGTCATATGTTATGAATTCAACAAAAGATAAAAAAGAACGTTTCGGCCGTATTCTTCAAATGCATGCGAATTCTCGTGAAGAAATTTCAGATATATATGCTGGAGATATCGCAGCAGTTGTTGGACTTAAAGATACAACAACTGGGGACACACTCGTGTTAGAAAAAGATGATCTCATCTTAGAATCCATGGTATTTCCTGAACCGGTTATTAACGTTGCGATTGAACCAAAAACAAAACAAGATCAAGACAGAATGGCAACCGCACTCCAAAAATTATCTGAAGAAGACCCAACATTTAGAACGTTTACTGACCATGAAACAGGTCAAACCATCATTGCAGGTATGGGTGAACTTCACTTAGATATCATTGTGGATCGTATGAAACGTGAGTTTAAAGTTGAAGCAAATGTTGCGCAACCTCAAGTATCGTATCGTGAAACAATCACTTCAGATGCAGACATCGAAGGTAAGTTTGTAAGACAATCTGGTGGACGTGGACAATACGGTCACGTACAAATCAAATTTGAACCTAATCCAGGTAAAGGATTTGAATTCGTTGATAAAATTGTTGGTGGTGTGATTCCAAGAGAGTATATCCCAGCAGTATTAAAAGGATTAGAAGAAGCATTACCTAATGGTATCGTTGCTGGATATCCTGCAATTGATATTAAAGCGACACTTCATTTTGGATCCTATCATGACGTGGACTCATCTGAAATGGCATTTAAAGTTGCAGCATCCATGGCACTCAAAAAAACAAGAGAGCTTGCACAGCCAGCAATTTTAGAACCAATCATGGACGTTGAAGTTACTGTTCCAAATGATTATGTCGGTAACGTTATTGGTGATATCACATCTAGACGTGGTCGTCTTGAAAAACAAGAACCAAGAGGAAATGCAGTTTCAGTACGTGCAAGTGTCCCTCTATCTGAAATGTTTGGATATGCGACAGCATTGCGTTCAAATACGCAAGGACGTGCAAACTTCGTCATGCAATTTAAGCATTATGAAAAATGTCCTAAGTCGATTCAAGACGATATCATTAAAAAACGCGGAATGAACTAATAAAAACTTGCAAAAAGTATTAAAATACATTAAAATATGCATGATGAACATGCAACAAAAAAATTAGGAGGATTACCAGAAATGGCGAAACAAAAATTCGAAAGAACCAAACCACACGTTAACATTGGTACAATTGGCCACGTTGACCATGGTAAAACAACTTTAACAGCTGCAATTACAAC
>DNNX01000007.1 GCA_003497445.1 Acholeplasmataceae bacterium
AAGAGGTTGCTAATAGATTAAAACAATATGACGTTTTAGTCGTCATTGGTATCGGTGGTTCTTACTTAGGTACTAAAGCAGGGCTTCATTTTTTAGAAACACCATTTAAACAAACAAAACCTGAGATTCTTTTTGCAGGACATAATATGTCAAGTAATTATATGGTTGAATTATTAAAGTACATTCAAGATAAAAACGTTGCAGTGAATGTCATTTCTAAATCTGGAACGACCACTGAACCTGCCATTGCGTTTAGACTTATTATGGATCAATTAAAAGAAAGATATTCCAAAGAAGACCTTCAATCTAGAATTGTTGCGACAACAGATCAAGCAAGAGGAGCGTTATATCAACTATCTAAAACTGAAGGTTATGATCAATTCGTGATTCCTGATGATGTAGGTGGCAGATATAGTGTATTATCACCGGTGGGTTTATTGCCTTTGGCTGTTGCAGGATATGATATCAATAAAATGCTACAAGGGGCACAAAAAGCATATCAAGATGCCTCTATAAGTGACCTATCTAAAAATGTGAGTTATCGATATGCCGTGTTAAGATATATGCTTTATCAACAAGGCAAAAAGATTGAGATGCTTGCGAGTTATGAACCCAATATGCAATATGTAAACGAGTGGTGGAAACAACTTTTTGGAGAATCGGAAGGTAAAGAATATAAAGGGTTATTCATTTCGAGTGCGTTGTTTTCAACAGATCTACATTCTCTAGGACAGTATATTCAAGAAGGTGAAAGGCATTTATTTGAAACCATCATTCATATTGATACACCGACAAAAGATATCGAAATTCAAAAACAAGACAGCGATTTAGATGGGTTAAATTACCTAGCAGGAAAAACATTATCATATGTGAATACGAAAGCTGAAGAGGGGACACTTTTAGCACATCAAGAAGGACAAGTACCTAACATCGTGCTTCATTTAGAGAATGTAAGTGAAGCATCCTTTGGATATATGATGTATTTCTTTGAAATTGCATGTGCAATGTCTGCATATTTAATTGATATTAATCCATTTGATCAACCTGGTGTTGAGTCATATAAAAAACATATGTTCCAATTACTCGGTAAGCCTGGATATTGATATATGTTAACCTTCATCACGCAGAATGAGCAAGAAACAGAAGGTTTAGGCTATAAACTTGCCTCTTTTTTGCGTTATGAAGATGCCCCAGTGATCTTATTAGAAGGCCCGCTTGCTGCAGGAAAAACGACATTTACAAAAGGTATTGGTAAAGCATTAGAGATTACACGCGTCATCAATAGTCCAAGCTATACTATTATGAAAGAATATCAGTCTAAAACATCAAATCAACATTTGTATCATTTTGATTTATACCGTTTAGAAGAAAATAATCAAGATTACGATTTAGAAGAATACTTGTATTCTGAGGGATTTAAAGTGATTGAATGGCCTTCAAAAGTTCCAAATATTGTTCCAGAACAGTATATCAAAGTAAAGGTTACTTCCATCTCTGAACATAAAAGACAAATAGAAATTTCGTGTCATGCACCTTATTGTACATATTTGGAGGAACGACTATGAAAAAACTATACATCGATACCTCTACAGATGTTATGTATATCATATTGGCTGATAAAAATGAAACGATCGACATTGCTAAATACTTGGGAAAACGGGATCATGCGACATTTTTAGTAGATCGTATCGATCAAATGTTAAGTAAACATCATCTTAAACTAGATGACCTTTCAGAAATTATCGTAGGCGAAGGACCAGGTTCATATACGGGCATTAGAGTTTCAGCAACTGTAAGTAAAACGTTATCTTATGCAAAAAAGATACCACTTTTTGCGGTATCGAGTTTGATATTTTTAACATCAGGATATAAAGGAAAGATCTCAGCATTTCATGATGCAAGGAGAGGACATGTTTTTGCTTGCATTTATGAACATGACCAAGTTTTAATGAAGAGTCAGTACATCCTTTTAGAAGATGCGATCAAGCATACCCTCTATAAGAATTCACTTCTTGTTTATATCCATGAAGACCAAGGAAAAATCAATATCGAAATCATTGACGCACACAAATATAAAGTAAAAGATATACACATGTTTGAACCAAACTACGCGAGAATAACAGAGGCAGAAATCAATGCAAGTTAGAAAAGCAGTAATAGAGGATATAGAAACAATTGTATCCATAGAAGAAAGCGCACTTCAAACATCTTTAGGTATGCTTTTTTTTAGACAAGAGTTTTTAACAAATCCTTTTGCAAATTACTACTTAGTAGAAGATCAAGGTGTTGGTATTGGTTATATTGGTATACGCGTTGTTGATGATCATGGCGAAATACTTAATTTTGCTGTTTATAAAGAAAAACAAAGACAAGGATACGGGAAACATTTATTTGAGCATGTATTAAAAGAGATGCTTTCTTTGGGCGTTATGAGTATGTCACTTGAAGTGCGCAAATCGAATCAGGTTGCGATTGGATTTTATCAGCAATACGGATTTGTTGAATCATATTTAAGACCTAATTATTATCAAAATGAAGATGCTGTTGTTTATATAAAGGAATTTAAAGATGATTATATTAGCAATTGAAAGTAGTTGTGATGAAACGAGTGTTGCAATCTTAGAAAATGAACGTAACGTATTATCACATGCGCTTGTTTCTCAAATTGACATATTTAAATCTTTTGGTGGGGTTGTCCCTGAAATGGCATCAAGAAACCATGTTCCAGTAATTACTCGACTCATACAAAAGGCAATTAGTGATACAAACATCGACATCAAAGATATTAATGCTGTTGCAGTTACTAAGGGACCAGGATTAATTGGATCACTACTTGTTGGTATTAATGCAGCTACCGCATTTGCATATGCACATAACATACCACTCATTGGCATCAACCACTTAGCAGGACATATTTATTCTGCGAATGTTATTAAGCCCTTTAAATTTCCGTTAATTGCACTCTTGATTTCAGGCGGTCATACTGAACTGATATATATGCAAGATCACATGCAATTTGAAATCATCGGAGAAACGCTTGATGATGCTGTTGGAGAAGCATATGATAAAGTTGCCAAAATGTTAGGGCTTGGATATCCTGGAGGACCACTCATTGATCAAAAAGCAATTCTTGGGAAAGACACATATAAATTGCCTAGACCTAGACTTGAAAGTCAGGGATTAAACTTTAGTTTTTCTGGTCTTAAAAGTTCAGTTGCAAATATTGTAGGCAAAGAAAAAGAAAACATTCAAATCAATAATATGTGTGCATCATTTCAAACCGCAGTTTTAGATGTGATTGACTTTAAATTAGAAAAAGCTTTTAGTCTTCATGATGTAGAACAACTTCTTGTTGTTGGTGGTGTTGCTGCAAACAAAGGATTAAGACAAATGTTACAAGATAGATATGGGCATAAAGATATTGTGATTCCCCCCTTAAATATTTGTACAGACAACGCGATTATGATTGCTGCTGCAGCCTATCACCAACTTAAATATCAAAAACAAACCGATACATATATACTCGGCGGTCAGGCAAACTTATCACTATAAAAAGGAGTCGTTATGTTCTTTTTAATGAAAATTGTATTTAAATATATTCTTTTACCAATCTTGATTTCCTTAATCATTCCAGTGATTTTTCTCATTGCAATGTACCAACCAATGGATCCGTATTATAAAGATAATGATCAATTAGAAACACTCGTTTTTAATGAAGTCATATCTGATGGGTTTGAAATGTATGCACAAGTCAACGAATCAGAGTCACCTTTATCCTTTTCAATCAATGAGAATCAAGTCAATCAATATATGTTTGACGTGTTAAAAACAACGAATGCATCATTTGATACAAGTCGCACATATGTGATTGAAGAAACTCAGTTTGGTTATGCTGGAAGTTGGTTTTTATTTGATGATGATGCTATCGAACTGGTATCTAAACTTGATGTTTTTGTCATTCCAAACTTTAATTATCAAACATCTCTTAGAATTGTATTTGATATTGATTTTGATGGTGACATCATGACACTTCAAATCAAAAACATATACATAGGAAATCTTCCTATATTGTGGATGCTTGATGTTGCTGTATTTGGATTAAATCTTGCAGGGATTGATTTAGTAGAAGAAATTTCGAACTTGCTGAATCAGTTTGGTACATATCAACACGAAGAAAAAATACTTTCATTGAGTGTCTCTGATGTATTAAACCAACAAATAAACGATAATGAGACATCTGAATTTATCACGGTGTTGCTGAGCAATCTTCAGCAAAATGATTTATTTGAAATTGAATCAGAGGCATCATCATTATCTTTTGTTATTCATTTAGAAAAGCTATCCGATTTAACGGAACCCATAGATATGTTTCAATTCAGTGATATTCAATCTTTTGATCAGGCAACGACACAACTTTTTGAGTCCATTAATTATGTTGAATTATTTCAATCAGTTGTTACTCGAGATGAAAATGTATCAACATATGCTATTTCAATAGATGCGAACGATATAAACCCCTTGTTATTTGTTGCAACAAATGATTTGTTTCCAATCTTATTTGACGTTAGCGGTTTTCGTATAGAAATGCAGCATCCTTATGTCGAAATTGATAACGAGATTTTGTTAAACGTCCCGTTAAGACTCTTTGATGAAAATAACAATGTAGTATTTCAAACCATCATACAACTAGAAACAGAATTATTGTTTGAAAACAACCAATCCGTGATGTCATTAAAGGGATTATACATAGGAGATAGTGATTTTGATCAAGCTTTTGTTTATCAAATACTTATGATTGCACAACTCCCAATTGACAATAATGCAATTGATATAACGGATATTATGTCTATTCTCACAAACCAACTACCGATTGAAACAATATTAACTCAAGGTAATAATCTTGTGTTAGAAGTTGAAGCAGCAACATTAATTCCTATTGAAACACAACTTGATGATATCGAGTTAATCGTGGATGCATTATCAGATATTGAGGCCTTACCAGATGATATTCAAGCATCATTAGACGGCATTGTTGCTGCGATTCAAACAAATGATTCAGCTGCAATAAATGATGCATTTGAAGATTTTTCAGAAATCTATGATGCGTTAGATGATACAATCAGAAGTGAGATAGAAAGCATTATCTTTGATTATATTGAGGACACCGTAATTATCGATTCTATATTAAATTAATAATGAAAGTAGAAAGCTTATGAGTATACAATCAAACTTTATTAAATCTATCATGGAAACAGATTTAGAAACAAAAAAACATTCAGAAATCGTCACAAGATTTCCTCCTGAACCAAATGGGTTTTTACATATTGGTCATGCGCGTGCAATCGTTACGAATTTTGAACTTGCAAAATCTTTTGGAGGAAAAACAAACCTTCGATTCGACGATACAAACCCCTCTAAAGAAGACGATATATTTGTTCAAAATATCATTTCAGATATACGCTGGTTAGGATATGAACCTGACGGTATCTATTATGCTTCAGATTACTTTGAAGAAATGTATGCTCGTGCATGCATTCTTATTAAAAAAGGACTTGCTTATGTAGACGAATCAAGTCCAGAAGAAATCAAAGATATGCGTGGTACTACCGGTACAAAAGGTGTAGAATCACCTTACAGAAATCGACCAATTGAAGAAAGCATGATGCTTTTTCAAGCGATGAAAGATGGGAAAAAAGAAGAGGGATCATGTGTCTTACGAGCAAAAATTGATATGACGAGTCCAAACATGAACATGAGAGATCCAGTCATATACCGTATTTCTTTTGACCATCACCATCACAGAGGAAATGATTGGGTGATTTATCCTATGTATGATTTTGCACATCCAATTGAAGATGCGATTGAAGGTATTACGCATTCACTTTGTAGTTTAGAGTTTGAAGATCATCGTCCGCTTTATGATTGGGTCGTTCGCGAGACAGAAATGCCAAAAGTTCCAAGACAAATTGAATTTGG
>DNNX01000035.1 GCA_003497445.1 Acholeplasmataceae bacterium
TTTAAATTTCTCGCACTTTTTGCTGGCACGTATCCAACTTCTTTGATGTATTTTAATACACGTTCGCGAGTAAATTCTGATACATTACCATTTTGATTGAGAACTTTTGAAATGGTTCCTGGTGAAAGTTCTAATGCTTTTGCAATTGTATAAATCGTTTTTTTATCTTTCATCTATACTTCCTTGTAGTAGGATACTCTTTTTATATGCATATATGTTGGAAGATGATCATCATGAATTGGGCCACCCCAAGACCCACCTAATGCAATATTAAAAATTAAATAAAAAGGTTGATTAAAAGGCCATTCAATCTCTGTTTCATGTGGTCCCTTATCAAAAGACACAATTTCTTTTCCATCTAGTAAGAATGTAATATGGTCATTTCTCCAAATCATGCCATATAAATGCGGTTTTTCATATACATCTTCAATGACTTCCTCATGTGTTAATTGATTGCCTTGGGTAAAATGTCTTGCTTGAGAATGTAAACTAAAATGAATATGGTTTGGATGATGTCCAACATGTTCCATTAAATCGATTTCACCACAAAGTGGCCATTTTGTACCTTCTTTAAAATTTTTACCCAATAACCAAATTGCAGGCCAAGTTCCATGTCCTTTAGGCAGTATTGCCTCAACTTCTAATTTCCCATACTCAAAAAGCATATGTGGATAACTTGTAATCTTGGCACTCGTATAAGCATTATCTTGATATGATTCTTTTCTACCGATAAGTGTTAAATATCCCTTAGAAAGGTCTATATTGTGCGGATATGGCGTGTAAAACTGTGATTCTTTATTTCCAAACCCATGACCACCTGTCTCAAAGGTCCAAACATTTTCATCGACAAGTCCTTGATCGAAACGATCTTCAAAAATAAGTTGATACGCCATTGTTATACTCCTAAATACACATCTATCTCTGAATAGTGTGTTGTAATTGGTAATTGTAATTCTTTTTTATTTGCAAATATAGATTTGATGTGATAATGATTTGTTGGTGTTTCTAGATGGTAATGAATCGTTGTTTTTTGTCCAAAAATCATCGTGTGAATCGAAGCTTTCCCTTCAATAAAATCAGATGATACAAGTTTTGGCTCTAAAAAAAGTTGACCGAATTCAAAGTTTAATCCAAACACTTGCTTTCTTAAAATAAATAATAACCAAGAAGCCGAACCAGTCAAATAAAGATATTTTCCTTTACCTTCATCATTGAAATATTCAGGAATACCTTCATATACTTGAGCATCATCTTTCATGGACTGATAAAGTATTGATGTCCATGCTTCATTGGCTAGATCGTTTAATTGATAATTATAAAGCCCATATGCATACATCATTGCCATATGTGAAAATACTGCACCATTTTCTTTGTGGCCATAAGCAAAATAAAAGGCGCGACCAAGTCCATGTTTCTCATGATCATATAAAGAATTAAGTTTATAGCCACCTAAAGCAGCATCAAATAATACTTTTTTCGTTTTATTTGCAAGTTTAACTGCTTGCTCACGAGATGCAATACGATTGAGTAAGGCCATTGCTTGTCCAGTCAACATTACCGTGTGGTCTATATCAAGCAATGTCGCTTTATGGTCAAAGTAACTTTGAAATATATCCTCTACAAATGCTTCTTGAAGATGTTTCATGTGTGTATCATAAATTGATTGAAGTGCGCTTATTAATGCCTCTTTATTCACCCATTCTACATCTTGAACATCAGAATGAAAATACGTTTGAAGATCAATCGTTTTAAATATTAAATCTTTTAATGGTGATAAAAGTTCAAATTGATCTTGATCAATGGCTTGAATTAAATGAATGATCTCTAAAACATTATTAACATACATCATTGTAAAGGCAATTGTTTCACCATGTTGATGTCCCATATCTAAACCATCATTCCAATCAGCATCCATCAGTTTTACATAACCATGCGCACCAAGATGATTAAGTGCAACAACATGTTGAACCAAAATATGTTCTAAAATGGTGCCTTCATATTGTGTGAACCCTGGTTTTTGATCTTTTTTTATCGACCCGTAGCCATACAGATGATCTTTAAAATATGATTGTTTTCTTAATAAAAACGCGACATCTCCAGTTTCATGAATATACATTAGTAGTGTGATGAGAGGCCAAGCACCATGATCAGACCAAACTCTTGTAATCGCGTTTCGATCTGCTTTAAATGCACCTGGTTGATCACCAATAATCGTTGCATTTGATCCATCTAAACGAACCCCTTTAAAATACTGATATAACATGTCATAGACATTTGGATCGTAATACATATTTAGTGCAATCAGATCTTGCCATAAATCGCGCCAACCTCTTCCACCTTTACCATAATCATGATGCGGTAAATAAGAATTTCCCATTATGCGTCTAAATAACGGCTGCAATGAAACAAACTTTAATCTTTGACTTACTTCATCGGAAATGAGATCAAACGATAACTGATTGACATACGGTGCATATAATGCTTCGCTTGCTTCTAATTCTACTAAAAAAGTTTCTACATCAAGTGCACGTTTCAACATATCTTTTAACGAGTGCATGTCTTCAGCCACACCAATCGCTAATGATAATGTAACCGATGTATTTGGTTTGATCGCGATTGTTTCTGTATGAAATGAAGCAATCGTTTCATAACCAATATATGTTCCTTGTAAAACAAGATCATCGAGACCTAAAGGAAACATACGTGACCCCTCTCCGATAAATCGATCTAAAGTGGGTGAAGCACCAATGTTTTTGTGACCTTGCATTTCAAATGCAACACCATAAGATAGTTGATTGATATGATGTCCTGTTTCATCAAAATGTAATGTTGGTGTCATTGTAAGCATTTGATGATCAATATGCGTCACATTGAGTAATGATGTTACATGTCGATGGTCACGTTGATTTTCTGCAGAACGTCCATATAATTCAACTGCTGAGATCGCTTTAAATTGAATTGCATGATCACCCGTATTCGTTACTTTGATCAAGTGTCTTTCAGTATTTGTTTCGGAAACAAGGAAACTTGTGGTTTCAATTTCGACACAATCTTCTTGACGTGTCACTTTTTGATAGGCGTAACCTGTCTCATACGTGAAAGGTTTATTTTGTTGGTATTCTAATTGACCGTTGAGGTCATATCGTTTGCCATCAATATAAAACATAACATTACGTGACGATGGTTTATATAAATCTCTTTCAGATGTCGGTTCAAGTACATAATGATCGTGGTCCAACGCTAAATGGCCAGCAAAAAAAGGAGTCAGGTATCCTTTTAACCCCTTTTGATTCATGAGTGGGAAATATATCCCTTTATTCGATGTAATAGTTTGTTTTTTTATCATGTTAACCCTCAAATGGAAACCGATTTCCTAAAACCATTATAAAGAAATCAAATTAAAATGTAAAGGGTTTCATCTTTTTTATTTTATGATTATTGTTTGAATACTATGAGCAGGTAAATATGTCTCAAAATTGACGTGATTATGATGTGATGAAACATGATAATCGACATCATGAAGATTCAGTAATACAGCGACATAACTTCCGTCTGGTCTTAAAAAAACATTATGTAAAATGGTATGGTTAGAAGAGAACATTCGTTTTGACCCTTTAGGAATATGTTTTGAAAAATGTTTTATATAAAAGTAAGATGGATTTAAAATCATTGTTTCAGGAAATACATCGACCATAATCGGTGAAGAACATAAATTATTGACATGATTTGGACCACCCGTTGTATCTAAAAATAAATTCCAATCGATGTAGCCTTCTGTACCATTTGATATGTCATGCATCATATTTTTGCCGTATCTTTCAGCAACGTCATAAGAATGCAGATGGGGTCCTCCTTCTTGACACCCTTCAGTAAATAGAAGATGTTTATCTTTAAAGGTGTCATGTGTTTTTTTAACCTCTAAAAATTGATCATTGTCATACCAATGAAATGCAATGCCATAAATAAAAGAAGATGCTTCTTTGTCTTTTAGTATTCTTGATGCGCGCTCAAACATTATATCTCGATTATGATCCCAAATATAAATTTTAGTCGTTAAATTTGATTCTTTTAGAGCTTTGCCTAAAACAAGCACCATTTCTTTTTCATCTTGTGCATCATACAAACAAGACTCCCATCGTTGATTTGCGGCAGGTTCATTTTGAATGGTTAAAGCATCAATGGTGATGCCTTGATCTTTGTAAGCTTCAATAAATTTAATGATGTATTGTACCCACAAAGCATAATATTTCTTTAAAAGTTTACCACCTTTGATTGCTTTCAAATTATCTTTCATCCAAAATGGTGGTGACCATGGTGATGCAATGATTTGAAGATCTTTTTGTGCAATTTTGGTCGCTTCTTTGATCATATCAATGATATGTTGATCTCTTGATACATCAAAAGATTGTAAAGATTCATCATAAGGTTGAACATAATCATAAGTTCCCAATCCAAAATCGCAGCTATTAATTGAGATTCTTCCCATTGAATATCCAATCCCATCGATAGGATCAAAATATGCTTTGAGTAATTGCTCTCTTATGTTTTTTTCAACTCTCGATAAATTATAAGCTGAAGCTTCTGTAAATGCCCCACCAAAACCTTGCATTGTTTGATCGAATTGTTCCTGAATATGAATGACTTCTTTTATTGCAGGCTTTAAGATTATATTTGAAACTAATTCATGTCTTTTCCCAGATTTTGATGTTTCATAAATCGTAATCATAATGCTTTTCTCCTTAAAATGATACTGATGATGACAGCAATCACGATATCAATTACTGCAAATATAAGTAATCTTGTGATCAATATCTCATTTAAGACATCATTGACTAAAATGCGTGATTCTATTTCTTCTTCACTCATCCCTTGAACAAACGCCATCACATTAAATTCATAATTAAATGTGATCATATCATCAATGATTTCTTGCCCGTCATAATCTTTTAAAATGATACGTCCTGAAAAGTCATCTTCAATGATGATTGTATAATAATAAAATCCTAATGTATTAAATCCTACACTGAGCGCATAATCTTTATATGGTGCATCTATTTTCGTATTAATGTTTATGGTGTTTGAAGTTAGGATGAGTTGACTTTGATCACTTGAATCATCTATATCTGTTGCATAATCAATACGACTTAAATCTAAAGGTATAACAATTACCACAAGCTGATGGATATCTTGCCCGTTTTCAGAACCTAATGCTTGAATGATTTCGACAACATAATCCTCTTTTTCAAATCGTTCAATGGGTTCATAACCCAATGTAGAATATCTTAAAAACGTGTCAACATCTTGTGTTTCTACAAGTTCTTTTGTAATTTGATTAAAAGCTTCATTGGTTTGTTCTTGAGTTACTTGAAACAATGTAATAAGGTAAATAATCGCACCAAAAAGTAAACTAATAATCAAATAGTATAATACCCATTTTTTCATAAAAACTTCCCTTTATGATTCATGATTTTTGAAGCACTACCTAAAAGTTGAATGTTTTCATTGTCAATAAAAAGTCCACCGTCATCAGGAATTGCATAGATGTCTATCGCTCTTTCTGAAACGACGCGTCGAATTGCCTTATCTTGTTGATTTCTTCTTCTGTAATGGACACTAATATCAAACCCATCAACAAAACCTAATCCTTGAATATAATGAAACTTATGATAGTCATCGTCTTTATATAGATGCGGTTTTTTCAAATGAATCATCGCACCGGCAGATGATCCAATTGTTAACCCTTTAAATTGCTTTAATGGTTTTACCAGTTGATGTTGATCGAATCTTTTCATCATTTGATCGGGTGCACCACCAGGAAAATATAATATGGTCGCGTGTTTTATTTTTTCGATACGTGTCTTTTCATCATCAGTATAATAATTTAAAAACGATACTTCAGACACTCCATACATGCTTAACTGTCGATACATTTTTTGCACATACTCAGCATCTTTATGATAATACGCTTGATATTGTGCTTCAGTAGAAAACCATATGTCAAAAAAAGAATATAAAATCACAAGTACACGATCATCTTTTTGAATATGATGCTGCATCACATCATAAATATATGGTTGATCTAAAATACTTCTACTTAATAATAAATGTTTCATTTTGCCTCTTCTAATAAAAAAGCCCAGAAGGGCTTATCAATTTTCTATGATGACACCTTGACCAAGTTTGTAACCATAACCCCAAACAGTTTCAATGATCTTTGGCTTCTTATCGTTTAATTCGATTTTCTTTCTTAGGTTTCTTATGTGTACATTAATGACATTTTCTGTAAAAAATAATGCTTTACTCCACAAATGATAAAATATCTCTTCCTTTGAAAGTGTTACATTGGGATTCGATACAAATAATTGTAACAATTCAAATTCTTTCACTGTCAAACTAATTCTTTTTTGACCTTGATAGACTTGTCTCAGTCCAAAATCAATTTTAAGATGTTTAAATGATACAGACCCTTTTTTTAAATGTTGGATCAGGTTGATACGCTTTAACAAATTTCTTAATTTAAACACAATGTATGTAACATCTTCTTCGATATGGAAGTATTCATCAATACCTTGCTTAACAAGTTGCAATCGTTTATGAATATCGTGAAACTTAGAAACAACAACAATAGGTATATGTTTTAAACTTTGAATGATATTAATGAGATGCGACTCTAATTCTAAGTCTAAGCTATACAGCATGACCATATCACAACAACGGTTTTGAAGTTTTTGAAGTTGTGGTGGATGATCGATATAATGATATGAAAATTCTAAATCTTTTTTCTCATCTTTTTCAAACTTAAACTTAG
>DNNX01000104.1 GCA_003497445.1 Acholeplasmataceae bacterium
ATGACGATGACGTTGAACCATTTATATATGCTGAAGATGGTGCTCAGTTTATATTTTATGTGGAGGATGTCTTAACGTATGGCACATCTCCAAATGATATGATCACGCAAACCCCCATACGAGTTGGAGAAACACAACGTATTGAAATCGGTGAAACAAATTATGCCATGTATGATGTTTATATTAGTCCTTCTACAACGATGCGTATCATTATAAACATTTCTTCCGTAGATACAAGTGTGAGACAATTACTAATTACTTCTTTGATCCTTTCTCCAATCATTTTAATACTTGTTGGATTTGGTGGGTATCTCATATTGAAGAAATCGTTTCAACCCATTAATGATGTCATTCAAACCACACGTCATATTAAAGATACCAAACAATATCACATAAGAATTCCACTTAGAAAAAATGAAGATGAATTGTATCACATGAGTACAATGATCAATGAGATGATTGCATCCACTGAAGATGTGTTAAACAGAGAAAAACAGTTCACATCCAATGTTTCTCACGAATTAAGAACACCGCTTGCAGTGTTAAAAGCACAACTCGAATTTTTAGATGATAAACTTAAAACATCTGAATACAAAAAAGACATGCAAGGCATCTTAAAACAAATGCAGTATTTAGAAGATATGGTGAAAACCATATTAATGTTAACAAAGCTTAACGAAGAAAAAACATTTCAAGTAGAAACGATTTCCTTAGTTCCTCTCATCGAAGATGTGTTAGATAGTTTAAAAGAAGATTACAAAGAAAAACACATTCAAACAAATTTAGAAGGTGATGCATCCATCGCATTTGAAGGTGATATGATGCTTTTGACATCCCTTTTCACAAACCTTATATCCAACGCTATGAAATACAATAAAGATAAGGGAAGTGTGGAAGTATCAATTGCTAAAGTCAATGATAACATTCAAATTAAAGTAAGTGATACAGGGATTGGGATGTCTGAAGACGATTTAAAACACATCATAGAACCTTTTTACAGATCCGATACGATTCGTACACAACACGAATTAAGTTTAGGTGTTGGTATGACCATCGTATCAAACATTATAAATTATTATAAGGGTAAACTGGAAATGACATCCACATTAGGTGAAGGGACAACCTTTATCATCACATTATAAAAAAAGCACTCAAGTGCTTTTTTTATGTATTGAACTTTTTCACAAGTTGCTTCGCGTAAGTCAACCCAATTCTGAAGACATCCTTCATAAGGTTTCCAGTAAAACTAAAGGCTTCATAATAAATTTCAACGCGGTTATTTTCTTTTCTAATGCCTTTAACAAAAGCATCAATCATTGGTTTTGGTCCACACATAGACACAGATGTGTGATCATCAAGCGCTAGCATATCTAAAGTGAGACGTCCTTTGGTTTTAGAATCAATAATATCAAAACTGAAATTAGGATGTTGTTTTTGATAATGTGTCAATAAATCGATATGAACGGCATCTTCAAAACTTCTAACAGCATAATATAAATGTGCTGGTTTATCTAATGTATTTTGACTTCTTAAATAACTGATAAAAGGTGTTACACCGATACCACCAGCAATCCATACATGTTTGTCTTTTTTTGTTTGAAATGTCATATGACCAAAAGGGGTACTTACGTGTATTTTCATACCAACTTTTAAGTCTTTGTATAAGTTTTTGGTATGATCTCCGAGTGTTTTAACGGTAAAATAAATACTTGTATCATCTGAACCTGATATCGTAAAAGGATGTGTCCCAGACATGATCTTCTTTTGATCCAACTTAATAAATGCAAATTGTCCGGCTTTAAATTTATAAGGTTTTTTCATGGTTAATTTGATGTCCATCATTGTATCGTTTAAATACGTAATTTCTGATACGCTTCCTGTAAATTTAAAGGCAACATGTTGATAAAATAGTAACATATATAACGACGATCCAATCCCTAAAAGTGATGTTGAGACCATAAAAATCGATAACGCATCAAAACTTAATAAATCGATCCAAGAGGATGCAAAGCTATGATATAACCCGAGTCCGTATGGCAAAATCATGAGTTTATGAATATATTTAAAATGCTCGTATTTAAATATAAATGATAATAGTGCCATCACAATCAAAAAGATAAATAAGTTTCTTGCAAGCTCTCCAAGATCTTCAACATCAAGTCCAAGCTGAGCGTATCTCGCTAAAATAATTAACCCATCATCACTTGCAGTTGTTTGATGTAAAAAGATCAGACCCAAACTACCGATCGCTAACCAACGATGCCAAAAATAGACTTGATCTAATCCGCCAAAAAGCTTCACTAAAAATCGTTGTTTTGTAGAAAGTAAAAAGGTTAAAAACAGGGCCATAAGTATCCAAGATCCAAATAAAGAAGTCGCAAGTACTTCCATATTTAAAAATGATTGATTCAACCGTGTTATCCATAAATAACTATTCAATACAAACACAACAACAATAAAGATAAGCCCTCTACCATAGGTTTTTAAAAACGCCATAACATGCCCTCACTTTTTAATATGTCATCATTATAAAAAGACAATATGAAAGTTTCATGAAAACATGAAAACTTTATGAATATCTTCATTTTCACACCTGTACATATGGTATAATTAGAGCAGGTGAAACATGATATTAACATACGTTAAAAAAATAGGAATGACGATTTTTGTGTTTGCGATTGCAATCACTTTTTCAGCTTGTCAGACAAGTGAAGAGTTGCATTCAGTCACCTTTTATGATTATATGTATACGTCGATTACCATATCTCTTTATGCAACCGAAAGTGAAGCAGATACAAATTTTGAAGTCATCAGAAATATGTATGCCATGTATGATGCACTTACCAATAATTACGAAGGACTTCCTAGTGATTCAGATTACTTAGAAAACATCTATACGATCAATCAACAAAAAGATATCAAATTAGAAATTGATGTTGTGTTATATGAACTTATCCAAGAAGCGTTATCTATTCAAACACTCACAGAAGGGTATTTTAACATTGGATTAGGAAAACCAGTGAAAGCTTGGAAAGCATTGATCTCAAACACGCCGAGTGATGTGACGATAGGAACCCATCTTTATGTAAGAACATATGATAATACGCCTATTTATGCTACATATGAAGTTCAAGACATGACAGACACAACATATGAACTTTCTGATGGAGTGACGACAGATGTCTATGACATCCATAAGCTTATTTATGATATCGAAGTCACTCAAGCTGCATTTGAACAAACAATGGCAACCATTGATACGATGTCTATCGAAAACAATGACATCTTATTAGAAGAAGCAAACAATACATATTACATCACAATATCAGGGTCTGATATTGAACTTGATGTTGGCGCATTTTCTAAAGGGTATACGACTGAAAAAGTGAAACAATATTTATTAGAACAAAACATCTCCTATTTTTCAATTTCAGCGGGATCTTCTACCATTAGTGTTGGTCAAAATATCAATAGACCCTCTCAAGATGAAGTGTATATCGTCTCTCTTACAGATCCGATCACATCCCTTCCGTTTTTTAAAGAACCTTATGGTTTGATTTATATTAAAAATCAATCTCTTGCAACATCTGGAAACTTTGAACAATTTACAATGTATGAAGGCAAAAGATATCATCATTTGATTTCGCCATTTACATTATCCCCCACCCATGATTATGCGGCACTCACGATTATTGGTGATGATGCAGGAATGTTAGATGCTTTATCCACTGCATTATTTGTGATGCCAAAAGATGTATTTGATCGTTTCATGAAAACACACCAAACATCTTTAAACATACAAGTGATACGGTATAACACAGATAACACCATTGACACGTTTATTTCTGATCTTTATTTTGAGGATCTCATGTCATGAAAAAACTCACAATAAAAACAAAAAGAGATATTATATTAGGTATTGGTGTTGTCATATTTACACTACTTGTTTGGCTTGTATTAACATTATCTTTATCTGGTGGTACAGCGACATCTGCAAGCGTCTATTATGGTTCGAATAGAGAAGCCATTGTCAGTATCGATTTTGTTTCGAATCAAGTACGCATTCATTATTACCAAGACACTCAAACAGAGACAAGATACCCGTATGTAGATTTAAACAATCAAACGATTACACTACTTGGTGATTATGAAGTAAGTGGTATCAGACAAGAAGTGGTTATTGGTTATCACTTTGAGAATCAATCGGTTCAAATATTAGAAGAATCCTCTCCTTATAACGTGTGTTCTAAACAAGGGATCATTACAAGTGGGGCACTTATATGCTTGCCTAATAGCGTCAGAGTTGAATTTAAAAACGCAGAAGAAGATTTTATTTTATGAGTCGAGTTAAAAAACTGACGCTTTATGCAAATTTACTTGCGATTGCCACTGTCTTAAATGTATTAGAATCATGGATCAATGTCATTCCTGTTCCAGGGGCAAAAATAGGACTTGCCAATATCGTAACACTTGTGGTCTTAGTCTTATATAGCCCTAAAGATAGTATATTGCTTATTGTAATGCGCGTGATCATTGTCTCGTTACTTACAGGCAAACTACTCAACCCGATCTTTTATATGAGTTTATCAGGTGGAATCTTTGCAAGTCTTGCGATGGCGACGATTTATAAGTTTAATTTCTTTGGCATACCGGGGGTCTCCATTATTGGATCACTCTTTCATACATTGGGTCAAATTGTTGCAGGGATATTTGTGATTGGATCAGTTGCAGTCATCGGATATTTTCCCATTATGCTTGCCGTTTCTGTGCCTGCTGGTATTGCCACAGGCATCATTGCAGTAAAGTTTTTAGACGTATTAAATAATTTTACGCAAGTTCGCACGTAATCACTTGATAGTTCTTATTTAATTTGATATAATAACGCTTGCGAAACTTACTATGGCAAACCAGCCATGGCGGAAGGAGAAAAGCATGAGAAAAGACGTTCAACCAAAGACACGTTTAGTCGTTTTTCAAGACTCTCAAACAGATAAACAATTCTTAATTGAATCTACCATTTCAACCAAAGACACGGTTGTATATCAAGGAGACGGGAAAGAATACCCAGTCGTCAAAGTGGAAGTGAGCTCAGATACTCACCCATTTTACACAGGACAACAAACGTTTATTCAAGCTGCGGGACGTGTAGACCGTTTCAACAAACGTTACCAACGTGGTCAACATGCAGTTGAAAAGCCTGCAGTAGAAGAAGTCAAAGAAGAAGCACCTGCTGAATCAGAAACACAAGAAGACTAATACAAAAAAGCGTGAGTTTCTCACGTTTTTTATTATCAAAAAAGGGGATCATTATGTATCATACGTATAAAAATGGATTTATTGAAGTGGTTTGCGGACCCATGTTTGCTGGTAAAACAGAAGAACTTATTCGTCGTATCAAACGTTTAGAATATGCAAAACAAAACGTCTTAGTATTTAAGCCAGCCATTGATAATCGTTATTCACTGAAGCCAGAAATTGTTTCTCATAACTTAAGTAAAAAACCATCGATTGTGGTGTCATCATCCAGTGAGATCTTATCTCAAGTAGAAAAAGATACACATGCGGTCGTCATTGATGAAGCACAGTTTTTTGATCAAGGTATTGTTGATGTTGCTGAAACACTTGCAGATCAAGGTATACGTGTCATTATTGGGGGGTTAGATAGAGATTTTAGAGGCGAACCATTTGGACCTATGCCTGAACTTTTGGCACGCGCCGAGTTTGTTACAAAACTCACAGCGATTTGCGTAATAAGTGGACTACCAGCCACACGCACACAACGTATCATTGACGGAAAACCAGCGAATTATCATGATGATACCATATTAGTAGGAGCGTTAGAATCATATGAACCAAGAGCAAGACAATATCACGAAGTGCCAGGAAAAGACGACGCATCTTAAATTCATGAAAGAAGCTTTATTAGAGGCTCAAAAAGCATTTGATAAAGGTGAGGTACCGGTCGGTGCCGTGATGGTTAAAGACGATGAAATTATTGCACGTGCACACAATTTAAGACATACAGAAAAACGCATCGAAGGTCACGCTGAAATGCTTGCGATCATCGAAGCAGCGAGACAATTAGGCGATTGGCGATTAGAAGGTTGTGACTTGTATGTGACATTAGAACCATGTCCAATGTGTGCAGGGGCACTGATACAAAGTCGCATTCAGTCGTTATATTACGGTGCGAAAGATCTTAAAGCAGGTGCCATTGAATCAAAATTACAGTTACTAGATATCCCTTTTAATCACCAAATTAAGATATGTGGTGGTATCATGGAAGGTGAAAGTAAAGCATTGCTTCAATCTTTTTTTAAACAATTACGATAGATTACCTTTTGAAGCATCACCACGCAATGTGATGCAATGAACTTGGTCAGGTCTTGACGGAAGCAGCCATAAGTTGATAAGCATGTGTGTGGTGATGCTTGAAAAGGTAATCATAAAGGAGTATATATGAAATTAAATCCAAGAGTCTTTAGAAAAATTACAACGCAACCATTTGAAACGCAAACGTTAGGATCAAGAACAGTAGAGTTTCACGCAATGAATGACTCTCTCTTTTTTGATACATATGGTAAAAGAGGGCGTTTCGCTGTATGGACAGCAGAACAAAACACATATCGCGTTCTCATTGAAACAAGTTATTATGAGGCGATGAAAGATTTTTACCAAGAAAATATCAATACCATTTGGATTGATTTTTTAGAACGTGTCACACAAAAAAATAAACGCATTAATCTTATGTTTATCATCCCTTTAATGGTGACATATTTACTTGCAGCGATCATTTCATCACTTTATTTTCCTAATGAAGTTTTTACCGTATTACTTGGTATTTTAGTGATTGTTTTCATTTCAAATATATTTCAAAATAGACTCATTAGAAAAACAGTTCAAGATGAAAATATCGCGACCCAAAATCTCATAAGACAAACCATGGGTGAATCTAAATTTAATAAACTGGTTGAAGCTCAAGAAGCACATTATAAAGCATTTTTTCAGGTACCAGAAGACACTGTAGAACCTCAAGAAGATAAAGCACTAGTTGCTGAAACACCTGAAGAAAATGAGAAAGAAATAAAATGATCCAAGATAAAGCAATCAACACCTTAAGATTTTTAGGAGTTGATGCGATTGAAAAAGCAAATAGTGGACATCCTGGGATTGTCTTAGGGGCAGCACCTATCATCTATACACTATTTAAAGATTTCGTGCGCATTGATTCAAGATATCCATCGTGGTATAACCGTGATCGTTTTATCTTATCTGCAGGACATGGATCAGCATTATTATATGCCATGAATCATCTTGCTGGTTATGATATTTCACTAGAAGATATAAAAAACTTTAGAACATTTGGTCATACTCCAGGGCATCCTGAATATGATCTTAAACGGGGCATAGAAACGACTTCTGGTCCACTTGGCCAAGGGATCTCTAATGCTGTTGGGATGGCACTTGCAGCCAAATATATTCAAGCACGATTTAATAAAGAAGATGTCACACTATTTGACCAATATATCTATACATTGGTTGGAGATGGTGATCTTCAAGAAGGTGTCGCTTTAGAAGCATTAAGTTTAGCAGGACACTTAAAATTATCCAATCTAGTCCTTTTATTTGATTCGAACGATATTCAACTGGATGGCGAAGTCAAATATACATTTTCAGAAGATACCAAAAAGAAAATGGAAGCTTTAGGATTTTATTATATTAAAGTCTTAGATGGTATGGATCCAGATGCCATTAAAAAAGCGATTAAAAAAGGACAACGCCAACAAGATAAACCAATATTTATTGAAGTAAAAACACAAATCGGATTTGGAAGTGATGTTGCAGGAACATCCAATGCACACGGAAAACCACTTTCTAAAGATCAAATCGCTGCATTAAGAAACCATTTAAACTATACCTTACCACCATTTGAAGTGGACCAAGAAGTTTATGACTTTTACCGTAAACATACGATTTTACGTGGAAGACTTGCGTATAGAAATTATCAAAAACAACTGGATTCATACAAAAAAGCATATCCAAATGACTATGACTTGCTTTCTCAATTTTTAACACCTTTAAAAATGGAAGATCTCGCTTTTTTTGATGATCTAAAAACGAATAAACCTGAAGCAACACGCGTATCTAGTGGGAAAGTATTAGATACACTATCAAAACACTTACCAAATATGATCGGAGGCTCTGCAGATTTATCATCTTCTACGAAAGCCAAAGGATTCGATGGTCATTTTATGCCAGATCATTTACTTGGTAGAAATATTAACTTTGGTGTTCGTGAACATGCGATGGGCGCGATTGTCAACGGGATGACGCTCTTTGGTGGACTCCATGTATTTGGTGGTGCATTCTTTGTGTTTAGTGATTATATGAAACCTAGTATACGGTTATCTGCAATCATGAATATCCCGTCCATATTTGTTATGACACATGATTCA
>DNNX01000055.1:0-884 GCA_003497445.1 Acholeplasmataceae bacterium
TTAGATGCTGAACAACGTGTCTTAGGGATATTATTTTTAGATTCAAAAAAGATGGCATCCGTCACAGATTTATTAAAGACATCTGATTTTTTTGATGCCAATCATCAGCACATATATGAAGCAATGAAACAGTTAGATGATCAATCCAAAACAATTGATTATGTCAGTGTTGGTGCCATTTTAAGAGAACAACGTGTTTTAGAATCATCCGGGGGACTCGATTATTTATACAGTTTAGCTGAAATGATTCCATCTACATCACACTTAGATACTTATGTTGAAATGATTAAAGAGGCTTCATTAAAAAGAGATATTATTGATTTTGCCTCACAAGTCATTGAGCACGGATATGGTAAAGATATGGAAGTCACCGAATATGTTGATTATGCTGAGAGTGGTATTTTTGAAATTTCAAAAAGAAGAAAAGCGTCTTCATTTGCAACATTATCTGAAATTACAAAAGAAGTAAAAGAAGTCTCAGAACGTAATGCCAACAAACAAGGGATTACAGGATTGATGACAGGCTATAAAAATTTAGATGAATTGTCAGCTGGATTGCAACCAGAAGAACTCATCATTTTGGCGGCAAGACCTTCTATGGGTAAAAGTGCCTTTGCAATGAATATTGCGATGAATGTTGCAAAAAGAAATCAACAAGGGAAAGCAAATGTTGCCATCTTCAGCTTAGAAATGAGCAATGCACAACTTGTTTCTCGTATGCTTTCAACAGAGGCAAACATCAAAAATACCCGTTTAAAAACAGGGAATTTATCCACAAAAGAATGGCAATATTTTGAAAGTGGCATGCAGTCTCTTAATCAATTAAATATCCATTTTGATGATTCAGGATCTGTTACTGTTTTAGATATACGAGCAAAATGTCG
>DNNX01000055.1:1209-3714 GCA_003497445.1 Acholeplasmataceae bacterium
GATACAAGAAGTGGTAATAGACAAGAAGAAGTTGCAAATATTTCACGAAGCTTAAAACAAATGGCACGGGAGCTTAAAATTCCT
Organism: Acholeplasmataceae bacterium; assembly: GCA_003497445.1. GTDB lineage: Bacteria > Bacillota_I > Bacilli_A > Acholeplasmatales > Acholeplasmataceae > UBA8290. The sequence continues at coordinate 1,294 of DNNX01000055.1, forward strand.
GTTCTTGCGCTTTCACAGTTATCTCGTGAAGTTGAAAAAAGAGAAGATAAAAAACCGATTCTTGCTGACTTAAGAGAATCAGGAAGTATAGAACAAGATGCAGATATTGTAATGTTTTTATATCGATCTGATTACTATAAGAAATCTGATGATGGTAATACAGGCGAAGTGGAACTCATTATTGCAAAAAATAGACAAGGGATAGCAGGTATCTCTAGATTCTTTAGATTTGATACTGAATACTCTCGATTTGTTGCTCAAGAAAATCGATCTGAAGAATATAAACCTAATGAATAAGACTCTTTATAGAGTCTTTTTATTTGCTTTAAATCAATGAGAATAGTTCGAATTAAGATAAAAACATGATACAATAAAATAGGTGATAACATGTATGATAGACTCGATTTAATTAAAAAACAATACAATGAGATTTTATTAAAACTTCAAGGATCGAATGTCGATATGAAAGAGATGAAAGATCTCTTAAAAAAACAAAGTGAATATGCTAAGATCGTTGAAGTATACGATACATATTTATCCATATCTGATGCATTAAAGCAAACAGAAACAATAATCAATGAAGAAAAAGATCCAGAACTTATCGAAATGGCCGAACTTGAGTATCAGTCTTTACAAGAGAAAAAAAATGCTCTAGAGGCATCTTTAAAAATACTTTTACTTCCTAAAGATCCTAATGATGATAAAAACATAATTATGGAAATTAAAGGGGCTGCTGGTGGTGACGAAGGCAACATATTTGCTGGGGATTTATTTCGTTTATATTCTAAATATGCCGAAGCAAACGGTTTTAAAATTGAATTAATAAATGCTATGGAAGGTGCAATGGGCGGGTATACATCGATTGAATTTATGATTTCTGGTAAAGGTGTTTATTCATTATTAAAATATGAATCAGGAACACATCGTGTTCAGCGGGTTCCTGAAACAGAATCTCAAGGTCGTATTCATACCTCAACTGCAGTTGTTTTGGTCATGCCTGAAGCTGAAGAAATAGAGATAGATGTTAAATGGGACGACATAAGAGTTGATACATTTAACTCGAGTGGACCTGGTGGGCAATCGGTGAATACCACAAAAAGTGCGGTCAGACTCACACACATTCCAACGAATATTGCAGTTGCATGTCAAGAAGGTAAATCACAACACGAAAATAAAGATAAAGCATTTAAGTTACTTAAAGCGCGTATTTATGATTCTATTTTACAAGAACAATTATCAAAAGAAGAACAAGCGCGAAAAGAACTCATTGGTAGTGGCGACCGTTCAGAAAAAATTAGAACATACAACTATCCTCAAAATCGTATCACAGATCATCGCATAGGACTCACACTTCAACGTTTAGATGCTGTTATGGATGGCAAATTAGAACTTGTGATTGAAGCACTCATTAATGAATTTCAAAAACGCCAAATTGCGGGTAATCTATGACCTATAAAACACTTATTGATCACTTTGAATCATTATGTGAAAAAGAAGGCAAATCTATATTTATCGTAAAATATATGATCATGGAGCTCTCTCGTTTAGAAACTCACGTATTTTACACAGCATTAAATGATACTCTAGAAGAAGCATTTGTTGAACAAGTTAAACATGCGATGCATCAATATATTTATGAGCATATACCCGTAGATTATATATTAGGATATCGTTACTTTTATGGTCATAAATTTCATGTCAATCACGATGTTTTAATTCCAAGAAATGAAACAGAAAAACTTGTTGAACGTGTTATGATATGTCTAGATTATATGCAAAAACCGGTCTCTGTATTAGATCTAGGTACTGGGTCTGGATGCATTGGACTTACATTAAAAAAAGAAGTAGAAGGTATTACAGTTACTTTGGCAGATATTAGTTTTGAAGCATTAGATGTTGCAAAAAGTAATGGAGAATCTCTGGAAGTGGATGTGCATTATATACAATCAGATTGGTTTTCTAACATTGATCAAGTGTTTGATGTGATTGTATGTAACCCACCTTATATCCCAGATGATGAATTGATTGGAGATACCGTAGATAAAGAACCAAACCTTGCGTTGTTTGGTGGTAAAACCGGGCTTGAACATTACGAAACAGTGATTGCTCAGTCAAAGACATTTTTACAATCCAATGGATTGATGGCATTTGAGCACGGTTATAATCAAAAAGAGGCATTGCATCAAATTATTTTGACACATTATGAAAATGCATCGATTGTGACACTTAAAGATTTTGAAGACAAAGATAGAATGACGTTTTTTAGTCCAAACAATAAAAAACTCATGAAAGAGGGATTACGATGACCATATCAATTGGAAATGATCATGCTGGTAAGGATTTAAAGTTTGAAATTACCACGTATTTACAATCTAGAGAGATCAAAGTCATCAATGTTGGGACAGATGATGATATTTCAGT
>DNNX01000055.1:3962-9636 GCA_003497445.1 Acholeplasmataceae bacterium
ATATGTGGTACAGGTATTGGCATGAGTATTGCTGCAAATAAGTTTAAAGGCATTCGCGCTGCCAACATTTATGATGAACAAACCGCCCGACTTGCTAAAGAACATAATTTAGCCAATGTGATTACCTTTGGTGCACGTACGCATACGAAAAAACAAGTGTTTCATTTATTAGATACATTTATGATGACTGAATTTGAATCAAGACATCAAAAAAGAATTGATAAAATTAGTGAAATAGAGGAGATATAATGTCAAAAGTAACAGTATTAAAACATCCATTAATAGATCACAAAATGTCTCAAGTAAGAAATGTTCATACGAATACAAAAGCATTCAGAGAAACAGTTTCTGAGATTGGTGCACTTATTACATACGAAATTACAAGAGACTTTAAAACCAAACCCATAGACATTGAGACACCCATGGCAAAAATGACAGCATATGAACTTGAAAAACCTGTTGTTATTGTGCCGATACTAAGAGCAGGTTTAGGAATGGTTGACGGGATACATAATATTATTCCCACTGCGAAAATTGGTCATATTGGATTATATCGAGATGAAAAAACATTGGAACCAAAAGCATATTATCAAAAATTTCCTAAAACAATACAAGAAAGTGTTGTTTTAGTTGTTGATCCGATGTTAGCGACAGGTGGGTCTGCATCGTATGCCATTCGAGTACTAAAAGAAGCGGATGTTAAAGATATTCGTTATGTAGGACTCGTTGGATGTCCAGAAGGTGTACAAAGACTTCAAGAAGATCACCCTGATGTCAGTATTTATTTAGCGGCATTCGATGAAAAACTAGATGAAAATGGCTATATTGTACCTGGATTAGGAGACTGTGGGGACCGTTTATTTGGAACGAAATAAACTCAAAACGGGTGTCACACTATATGTGTTAATCATTCAGTTATTTATGACGATCATCGGACTTTCTTTTTTAGGTGTATATATTGGCTCTAAAATTGATCCAGAGGGTAATCAGATGATGATCTATGGTGCGATTGGTTTATTTGTTGGTATTTTTTTAAGTTTTATTACGTTATTTCAATTTATAAAAAGCGAGGCAAAACGTGAAAGACGAACATAAAATTGCATTTATTGCAATTGGTTATGGTATTGTATTGTCAGTTGTAACGTATATTTTTTATTCTGATTTTGTTACTTGGGCAATGCTTGGTGCGCTTACAGCACTTTTTAATCATAGCCAAATGCTTCAAATCACAAAAGGTAATCATGTGAAAATAAATCAATTAGCGACACATTTAGTGACAAGGTTTTTACTATATGTTATTATGATTGTAATCGCTTTCTTTCAACTCCGTGAGTCTCAAGATGCCCTTATTACTGCATATATCATTTTACTTTTAGGGTTTTCTTCGATTAAAATAAGTACGTGGATATATGCATTACCTATTTTCAAGAAAACATCCACGGAAACCAAGGATGAAGCATGATTGATTATATAGTGAACTTGCCTAGATATTTTTATACATCACTCGGAATTATGGCTAGTATTGCCATTCTTTTAGCGTTTGTAGGAAGTAAAGTATCTAAGCTTGATCCAGGTTCAACTCCAAATCGATTTTTAACATTTTTCATTGCTTTTGTAAAAATGTTTAATGACATGATCAAAGGATATGTTGGTAAAAATTGGCGCGTGCTATCCCCACTTGTTTTAACACTCGCAATCTATGTCTTTGTTTCTAATGTGTCAGGTATGTTTGCACTCGATGCACCGACAAAATATACAGCGATTACCTTTAGTCTATCGATATTTGCATTTTTGATCATTCAAATTACAGGCATTATTAGTTCTAGATGGGGACATTTACTTGGACTTTTAAAACCATTTGCTCCGATGTTACCTTTGAATTTAATCGGAGAAGTTACACCCATTATTTCGATTGCATTGCGTTTATTTGGTAATATTATATCTGGTGCTGTTTTCTTAGTTTTAATTTATCGTTTCACAGGCTGGTTATCGGTATTCATTGCACCTGCATTTCACCTGGTGTTTGATGTTGGTTTTGGACTTATTCAAGCGTTAGTTTATGTATTGTTAACCGTGATATTCACATCTTCAAAAATTGATGAAAAAGATTTTTTATAAAAAAAGGAGAATACAATGTTAGATTCAATCTTTAATGTTTTGGTACCAATCTTAGATGTTGTACCAAACGAATTATATGCAAAAGCATTTGCATACATCGGTGCGGGTATTGCTGTACTCACAGGGTTAGGGACTGGTATTGGTCAAGGGATTGCAGCTGCAAAAGCAGTTGAAGCTGTCGGTCGTCAACCTGAGGCATCAGGTAAAATCTTAACAACCATGATCATTGGTCAGGCAGTTGCCGAAACAACAGGTCTTTACGGATTGTTAATTGCATTCATATTAATTAACGTTCAACCATAATATAACGTGCAAGAAATATTCGAAGAAGTTTCAGCGATCATTGATGCTGGACTCAATTCAGTCATTACCAATCCCGATATTGTTTTATTAAACATTGTCGCACTTATTGTTACAGCCATTGTTGTGCGTAAGTTTTTTTGGTCTAAAATTACTAATTATTTAGACAAGCAACAACATGCACTTACAGAAGCTTTACAAGAAGCTGAATCGCAAAAACAACAAGCGATTCAACTTCAAGAACAATCAAAAGCTGACTATCATAAGATGCGAGAGGAAACACAAGCATTAAAACAAAAACTTGAAAAAGAAGCGAAACTTCAAGCAGAAGCTGTTCTTTCTCAAGCAGAAAAAGAAGCATCAAGAAAATTAGAACAAGCAGAAAAACAAATTGCTTATGAAGTTACACAAGCTCAAGAAGACATTAAACAATCGATCAAAACGATTGCTTTTACGGCTGCAAAGAAAATTGTGTCTAAAGAAATAGATGAAACAACACATCAACATTTAATTGACGAAGCAATCAACGAAGGTATGAAACATGAAAGTTAAACATGCTGTTTTAGCTTTGTATGATATTGCTTTAGAAAACGATATGTTAGAGAAAGTAATCGATTCTTTAGAAAGCTTAAATGTCTCTTTGAATGAAGAGATCATCGATTATTTAGATGCACCAACAGTTGAAATGAAAGATAAAAAACATGTATTGGATACTTTTCAAGTAGATCCATTTACAAAAGGACTTTTAAATAATTTATTAAAATATCGTCAATTACATCAATTTGAGACCATTTATAAAACATGGGTCTCCCATTTAAGAGAACTAAATAAAGTGTATTTTATTGATGTATATGTTGCAAAAAAACTGACATCTCAACAAAGCAAAATATTAGAAAAGCAGCTCATGACATATTTCCAAGCATCCCAAGTTGTCATCCAAGAGCATTTAGATCCAAATGTGATGGGTGGCATTAAAATCATGTATCAAAAACAAACATTAGACCATACTGTCCTTGAACAGTTTCAACAAATGGAAATGATGGTTTAGGAGAATCATATGGCAAATTTAAAAGTAAAAGAAATGACAGAAGTCATTAAAAAACAAATTGAAGCATATACGAAAGATACAAAGCTTGAAAGCATTGGGTCTGTTTTAAGCGTAGGTGATGGGATTGCGATCGTCTATGGATTGAAAGATGCAATGATGGGAGAATTACTCGTTTTTCCACACAATGTTTCAGGGCTTGTTTTTAACCTCGAAGAAGATGCCGTGGGTGTTATTTTACTTGGTCAATCTCATCTTGTTAAAGAAGGTGATCTTGTTAAAACAACCGGTAAAATCTTTGAAGTACCTGTAGGAGATGCCTTACTAGGACGTGTTGTGAATTCTTTAGGACAACCTCTAGATGGTAAAGGTGTTATTGATACAAAAGAAACCATGCCTGTTGAGAGAAAAGCCTATGGTGTCATGCAACGTCAAGCTGTCGATACACCAATGGAAACAGGAATTAAAGTGATTGATGCGCTTGTACCGATTGGTAGAGGGCAAAGAGAGCTTATTATTGGTGACCGTCAAACAGGAAAAACAACACTTGCAATTGATGCCATTATCAACCAAAAAGGAAAAGACATGCTATGTGTCTATGTTGCAATAGGTCAAAAAGAGTCGACAGTATCAGCACTTGTTCAAGAATTAGAAGAACTTGATGCACTGAGTTATACAATTGTTGTGAATGCTGGTGCCTCACAAGAAGGCACACTATTGTACTTAGCTCCATTTGCAGGTGTAACCATGGCAGAGTACTTTATGGCACAAGGAAAAGATGTATTAATTGTGTACGATGATTTATCTAAACATGCGGTTGCATATCGTGAGTTATCATTACTATTAAGACGTCCGCCTGGTAGAGAAGCGTATCCAGGAGACGTGTTTTATTTGCACTCAAGATTACTTGAACGTGCTGCAAGATTATCACCTGAATTAGGGGGAGGGTCTATTACTGCACTTCCTATCATTGAAACCAAAGCTGGAGATATTTCAGCATATATTCCTACGAATGTCATTTCGATTACAGATGGTCAAATATTTTTAGAATCTGAATTATTTTACTCAGGTATTCGACCTGCCATCAATGCTGGACTTTCGGTATCACGTGTTGGTGGTGCTGCACAATGGAAAGGCATGAAAAAAGTTGCAGGAACCATTCGTATTAATCTTGCCAATTATCGTGAACTTGAATCATTTGCACAATTTGGTAGTGATTTAGATCCATCTGCTAAAAGACGCTTGGAACGTGGTCGCAAAACCGTTGAACTATTAAAACAAGATGTACATCAAATTGTAGATATGCCATCTCAAATTGTTTCTATTTATGCATTATCAAATGGTTACTTGGATAATGTATCTTTAGAACGCATACAAACATTTGAAAAAGAAATTCAATTAGGACTAAAAAATGATTCAGCAGGACAAAAGATTTATCAAACATTAATGGAGACAAAAGCGTTACCTAAGGAAGCAGATTTAAAAGCATTTATCGACGCACGTAAGAAGGTAATCTAGTGAATTTAAAAGAAATTAAAGGTCGTATTAAAGCGGTTAAAAAAACAGGGAATATCACAAAAGCCATGGAAAGTATTGCACTATCTAAATTAAAAGGTGCAACAAAAGTTTTTGATGATGCCGTCTTGTACGATCAACAATTTAAAACCATTTTTAAACAATTCGCTTCTCACAGTGAAGAAGCTACTATTTTCACGGAACTTCCAAGAGGCAATAAAAAGTTATTCATTCTTGTGACAAGTGATCGCGGACTTGCAGGGCCTTATCATAATCATATCTTTAAAAGATTGGAGCAAGATATTACGTCAGAAGATTATGTACTTCCCATTGGAAAAAAAGGGTTTCAATTTGTCAATAAGCGTGGCTATAAAAATATTTTAAAAGATATGGTATTAAACAGAGATAATATCAAAACATTTGATTACAATAGACTCGCAACACTTGTCATTCAATTGTTCCAAGAAGGAGCATTTGACAGTGTATGGCTCGCCTATAACAAACATGAATCGATTTCAAGTCATGATTCTAGCATAGAGATGATATTACCAATCGATTTAGCAGATACAAAGAAAGAAGAAACACATTTGATTGAAACACAAGATGAACAATTATTTATGAAACTCATGGTGAATTATGTTCAATCGATGTTATTACAAGGTCTTGCAAATGCTAAATTATCGGAGCATGCATCGC
>DNNX01000102.1 GCA_003497445.1 Acholeplasmataceae bacterium
ATTTCTCAATATAAAGAAGTCCAAGTATTTGATGAAAAAGAAAAAGAATCTATCAATGAAATTATCTTTATTAAAACGGATAAACACATCGTTTCAACTATTAATGTAGGCATCGTAAATAATCCGAAAATAGCATTGATGTTAGCTGCTAAAACGTATCGCCCTTCATCTTATTATGACTTACATTTAAATAGTATTTTTCAAGCGTTACAATAAAAAAACACCTATTCGGTGTTTTTTTAATCAAGTCTTTTTAATCTTAAGTGTAAAAGTCCTAATATTAAAATAATCCCAATGGATACCGAAACAGAATATATACGATATGTTTGAAAACTTGTAAGTACGTGATACGTTAAAAGTAATACAGATAGTATGATTAACGGCAACAATAACAATGCTAAAAACCTATGTAAAGAAGTCATTTGAGAAGGTTTTGATGGCACGTTCTTTCTTTTATACCAAGCATAACTCACCAAAAATCCGATGAGAGAGATAATAAAGAATATTATACTAACAAACATTTCAAGAGATTGTAAAGCGTCATAGCGTATGGTTAACAAATTAATAGATAAGAAACTTGAAATAACTAACAATAACCAAAAAACAGGGATTGCAAAAGGAAATAAAAAATGATCGTATTTTTTAGGAATCTCTTCAATTTGTTGAATACGATTTGAGGTGTAATATAAACGCGTTGTCCAAAGTGTTAAAAAAAGCAACATGAGAGGTGAATTAATACCTTGAAGTAACCCAGTGACATAGGATAACGTCGTATAATTAACATTAGAGAAATCTAATATGAGTGCAGGATTACCTCTTAGTATCTTGTCTCTAATAATGATGAGTGTCTCATCTATCAATAAAAAAGATTGTAAATAAACACTAATAAAATAAACAATATGTAACATTAACATCAATAATAATATATATCTGTATATGGATACAACAAATTGAACATCTTTAAGTCTTTGGAAATATTTAATGTAAATATATCCACTGATCATAAAAAACAAATGTATCCACAACATGACATCTGATAAATAAAGTGTATCAGGCCGTGTAACCATAATATTGACATAGATTAAGTTTAAGAAAAATAATATGAAATATGTAAGTATTGTATACTCTAATAAAATGAGTTTTGATTTTGATTTATCGACCATAATTATCCTTAAATAAACGTTACATTAACATCATACCATACTTATACATAGATGTCATTTCACAGTCTAGACTTATCATATATGTTTAAAAAATAGCCATTTTATAATATAATTAATGAGAACAAAAGGAGGCTATCATGGCAGAATTAATGATTAAAAACTTACAAGTAAATGTGGAAGAAAAAGCCATTTTAAAAGGGGTTGATCTTAACGTGCAATCTGGAGAGATTCATGCAATTATGGGTCCAAATGGTACAGGGAAGTCAACACTTGCAAGTGCTCTTATGGGAAATCCAAAATATGAAGTTATACAAGGCACTGTCACTCTTGATGGTGAAAATGTACTTGAGATGGAAGTCGATGAGCGTGCACGTGCAGGTTTATTTTTAGCGATGCAATATCCTGCAGAAGTACCAGGTGTAACAAATAGTGATTTTATGAGACAAGCAATGCGTGCAACAACTGGTAAAGATGTCAATTTGATCGATTTTGCAATGTCATATGAAGGCGCGATCAAAGACTTAAAAATGCGTGAAGATTTAGCACATAGATATTTAAACGAAGGATTTTCTGGTGGAGAAAGAAAACGTAATGAAATTTTACAATTAAAAATGTTGAAACCTAAATTTGCAATTTTAGATGAAATCGATTCAGGTTTGGATGTGGATGCATTAAGAATTGTTGGACATAGTGTTTCAGAAATGATCAAGCAAGATCAATTTGGTGTGATATTAATTACACATTACCAACGCATATTAGATTATATTAATCCGACACATGTACATATTATGATTGATGGTAAGATTGTATTAACAGGCGGTCAAGAACTGATTAAAAAAATTGATCAATCTGGATATGAATGGATCAAAGAAGAACTTGGCATTGATTTTGTTGACCAAGAGGCAACTCAATGATTCAATTTTTAGATAATTATCAACCTTGGCTAAAAGATCATACATTTACGGTACCCAAAAATACAATTTTAGAAATGCCAATTCACATAAAGTTATCAGAAAATATTCAATATCACTTTCATGTTGAATCCAACTGTAATCTTACCTTAATTGTTGAATTTGAGCCACTATCTAATCATCAAAATCAAGTAGATTTATCACTAGATATTCAACCAAACAGTCATATTAAATATGTGTTGATTTCAGAAGAAAAAATAACAAAAATAGCAATTAATCAAACAGTAAATGTATCAGAGGATGCAAATGTTCACGTGATTTCTGGATTTTTATCACAAACATTAGATGTAGATCTCAAAGTAAATTTAAAAGGGCAAAATGCTCGTGCTATGGTGAACGCGATTGCCGTATCTAATGATCAACAACAACAAACAATAGATGTACACTTAACACATTATGCACCTTATTCATATGGTGACATGTATAATGTAGGGATTTCTAATGGATATGGTCGTGTAACATTAAATGGTGTTGAAAAAATAGAAAAAGGTATGAAACAAGCCAATGCATTTCAAACGCTCAAAGGGATTATTTTATCAGATTTTTCTATGGTAGACGTGAATCCTATTTTACTCATTGATGAATATGACGTTAAAGCAGGTCATGGTGCAACTGTTGGTAAAATTGAAGATCAACAATTATATTATCTTCAAAGTCGAGGACTTACAAAAGTTGAAGCTGAAAAGTTGATTATTAAAGGATATATTAAACCTATTTTGGATGAAATTAATGATCAAGTGCTTGTAGAAAGACTTGAGCAAACGATTTATGAAAGGATATAATGGATCAAACGCTTAAAAAGAAATTCAAGACAATTGAAAAAAATCCATCACTCATTTATTTAGATTCTGCAGCATCATCGCTTAAAATTGACGATAGTATACAAAGTATGGTTAACTATTATGAAACTTCTGGTGCAAATATCAGTCGTGGCACGTATGCATTGGGTATTGAAACAACCCAAGCATATGAGGCATCTAGAGAAGTCGTTGCCACATACGTTGGTGCAGAGAAAAAAGAAGAAATCATCTTTACAAAAGGAACCACACAAAGCATGAATATGCTTGCCTATCACTTTGAAAAAACACTTAAAAAAGGCGATGAAATTCTTAGCTCTGAACTTGAGCATAACGCATCGTTACTTCCTTTTCAAAGGGTTGCATTAACGACCGGTGCGACGTTATCATATGTAGATCTAGATGAAGATTTAAGGATTCATACAACCAATGTCATCAACCAAATATCAACAAGTACAAAAGTAATTGTATTAACATATGTTTCTAATGTCATGGGGTATATTACAGATTTAAAACCTATCATAAAAAAAGCACATGATGTAGGTGCAATTGTTATTGTTGATGCTGCACAGGCAGCACCTCACATAAGGATCGATGTTAAAGATTTGGGATGTGACTTTTTAGCGTTTTCTGGACACAAATGTTACGGACCAACCGGTGTTGGCGTATTATACGGAAGATATGATGTATTAAATCAACTCGTGCCATTTGAGGTTGGCGGTGGTATGGTGGATGAGGTAGAGTTACATACTCATACATACTTGGATTTGCCAGAGAGATTAGAAGCTGGAACACCACCCATTGCAGAGGTGATTGGACTTGCACCAGCACTTAATTACATATTAGAGGTTGGTCACGAAACAATAATGAACCACTCAAAAAAACTTCAAAAATATTTATTAGAAGCTCTCGAAAACAGATCTTATATCAAAGTCTATAATCCAAAAAGTGATATTGGGATTGTAACATTTAATATACAAGATGTGCATGCACACGATGTTCAGTCCTTTTTATCAGAAAATAACATTGCAGTTAGAACAGGGCATCATTGTGCAAAATTATTACAAAAAAGATTAGAAACATCTGCAACCATTCGTGTATCATTTCAAATTTACAATGATACAGGTGATATTGATAAATTGCTCGATGTTTTAGATGCAACATATCATTTTTTTAGAACCTAAGGAGTAATATGCAAGATTTATACCGACAAGTTATTATGGATCATTATAAGTACCCTAGAAATAAAGGTCTTATTTCAGATTCAAATGCACTCATGATTCATTTAAATAATCCAACATGTGGAGATGAAATAACGATTCAGTTATTTACCGAAAATGGTAGTATCAAAAAGGTTCTTCATGAAGGTAGCGGATGTTCGATATGTTGTGCAAGTGCAAGTGTGATGTCGGTTGCTTTAGAAAAACATTCGATTCAAGAAGGCATTCAAATTATTTCAGAATTTTACGAACTAATAAAAGGGATGCCATACAATATAGATATATTATTCAAAGATGCAGTCGCATTTTCAGGCGTGAGTCAATTTCCAGCAAGAATTAAATGTGCGACATTATCTTGGAAAGCTGTTGAAAAAGGACTTCAATCAATTAAGGAGGAAACACATGGATGATAACAAGAAAAAAATAGATGCTATTGTTGGTGATTATCAATTTGGCTTTAAAACAGAAACAACACCTTTTTACTCAATACCAAAGGGAATTAGTGAAGAAGTAGTTAGAAAGATTTCTGAATATAAACAAGAACCATCTTGGATGACTGACATTCGAGTAAAAGCTTATCAACAATTTGCTTCAGTCCCTAATCCAACTTGGGGACCTGACTTATCTTTTATTGATTTTGATGAATTTACATATTTTATTAAATCTAGTGAGCGTGCTGAAACATCTTGGGATGATGTTCCTGAAGAAATCAAAGATACCTTTGAAAAACTTGGTATTCCAGAGGCTGAGCGTAAGTATTTAGCGGGTGTTTCGACACAATTTGAATCAGAAGTTGTCTATCATAACACGATGAAAGAATTAGAAGATCTTGGGGTGATTTATGTAGATACAGATACCGCTTTAAGAGAATATCCTGAACTCGTAAAAGAATATTTTGGGAAAATGATTCCTTATGATGACAATAAATATGCTGCACTCAACACAGCTGTATGGAGTGGAGGTTCATTTATATATGTGCCTAAAGGTGTCCATGTTCCTAAACCGCTTCAATCATATTTTAGAATAAATAGTGATCAAATGGGTCAATTTGAACGTACATTAATTATTGTTGAAGAAGGTGCCTACGTTAATTATGTTGAAGGGTGTACCGCTCCAACGTATACCAAAGACTCACTACATGCTGCGATTGTTGAAATCGTAGTTAAAAAAGATGCAACATGTCGTTATACAACGATTCAAAACTGGTCTTCAAATGTCATCAATTTAGTAACAAAGCGTGCCTATGTCTATGAAAACGGACATATGGAGTGGATTGATGGTAATATTGGATCGAATGTCAACATGAAATATCCTTCATGTGTTTTACTCGAACCATATGCAAAAGGAACCACGATTTCAATTGCATTTGCTGGTAAAGACCAGCATCAAGACACAGGTGCAAAAATGATTCACGTGGCACCAAATACAACATCTACCATCGTATCTAAGTCCATTTCACGTGGTGGCGGTAAAGTTAATTATCGTGGTAAAGTTGACTTTGGTAAAAAAGCAAAAGGCGCTAAAGCACATGTAGAATGTGACACCATCATTTTAGATGATATGTCTTATTCAGATACGATTCCTTACAACAGTGTAAGAAATAGCGATGTCTTTTTAGAGCATGAAGCAACAGTGTCTAAAATCAGTGAAGACCAACTCTTTTATTTAATGAGCCGCGGTTTATCAGAGGAAGAAGCAACAGAAATGATTGTAATGGGCTTCATTGAACCTTTCGCAAAAGAACTTCCAATGGAATATGCAATTGAACTTAACCAACTCATTAAATTAGAGATGGAAGGATCTATTGGTTAATTAAAAAAGCGTATCACATACGCTTTTTTAATTGTAAATATGTTAAGATATCATAAAGGAATATCATGAAATATATCTTATTTAAAAAAATAGATCATCACATGTCATTAGTGGATGCATTGATGGAAACACAATTTTCTAAAGTTAATAAAATACCGTATCAATCTTTTATGATGTATACGTATGAAGATGCATATGTGTCAGATTTGCATGTTTTATTTAATGATTTTGCAAGTGAACTGTTAACAGACTTTTTCGTCTACATATCGCCTTTTGTAAATGAGACATATGTTTTTAAACATGTGGACATGGTGAATCAACTTATTAGCCAAATACCGATTATGAATAAAGGTGTTATAGACAATAAAGTGATCTTAACACATCATTATAATCATATAACACCACAACTAAAAACATTCATTTTAGGAAAATATCATGATCAAAGCTATATGCTTCACACTATACAAACCTATCTTGAATCGAATCAAAATATGATCACTGCCTCTAAAGAATTATTCATTCATAGAAATACATTAATGATGCGTTTAGAGAAATTTAATGATGCAACAGGCTTTGATATGAAATCATTTAAAGATGGATTTTTGATGTACCATTTATTTGTTTGAATTTATTTGTGCATGTTGCACATTGTGTAAACGCATTCATTAAATTATAATTATGATATATTAAATAAGGAGTTTTTATGGCAACATTACAATTAAAAGATATTAATAAAATATATCCAAATGGTGTTCAAGCTGTATTTGATTTTAACTTATCTATTAAAGATAAAGAATTTATCGTATTTGTAGGTCCTTCTGGATGTGGCAAGTCTACAACATTAAGAATGATTGCTGGACTTGAAGAAATTACATCCGGTGAATTATACATTGATGAGGAAATGGTGAATGATAAAGCACCTAAAGACAGAAACATTGCGATGGTTTTCCAATCATACGCTTTATATCCACATATGAGTGTTTATGATAATATGGCGTTCGGTTTGAAACTTCGTAAAATGCCAAAAGATCAAATTGAAGAAAAAGTAAACCAAGCAGCAGAAATATTAGGTTTATCCCCATATTTAGATCGTAAACCAAAAGCACTCTCAGGTGGTCAACGTCAACGTGTTGCATTAGGACGTGCAATTGTCCGTAATGCAAAAGTGTTCTTAATGGATGAACCATTATCTAACTTAGATGCGAAACTTCGTGTACAGATGCGCGGAGAATTAATTAAATTACACAATCAAATTGAAACAACAACCATTTATGTAACCCATGACCAAATTGAAGCGATGACAATGGCGAGTCGTATTGTTGTTATGAAAGATGGTTATATCATGCAAGTAGGTTCACCTAAAGAAATTTATGACAACCCAAACAATATGTTTGTTGCTGGTTTTATTGGTACACCGCCAATGAACTTCATTCATGGGCGTGTAAATAAACAAGGTATCTTTATTGCAGGCAAACATACGATTGAACTTCCTCAAGATAAATTTGAAATCATTAAGTTCCACAAAATGATTGAAAAAGATATTGTTTTAGGTATCCGACCTGAAGATATACATGATGATCAAGTTGTTATGA